>CAZJXE010000071.1:0-5484 GCA_964549835.1 uncultured Weeksellaceae bacterium | reverse complement strand
AATGTTGAGGCTGTAATGGCTGTCTATAAGTATAAGGATGGAAAAATAGCAAGTTTGGAGACAGGCGCTACTCCAATGCCTAAATAGATATATATATTTAGCGAGATTTCATTTAAACTCATTAAATGAGTCTCGCTACTTCTTACTTGTTCCTGGGTGTTGCAGTTTTCCTAGGAGTTACTTCAAATAGTTTTGCAAAGAGTGCTGAAGGGTTTACCCTGCTCTTTCCTAGTGTAATTACTGCAATTACAATTGTGCTATGTATGTACGCACTTTCATTGGTTATGAAAAATATTCCAATGGGAATAACTTATGCATCATTTGCTGGGCTTACCATTATAGCAACTGTCGTTGTAGGAGTAATTAGATTTAATCAAGTGCCCAACCTTTACTCTATAATTGGCTTAGCTTTTATAATTATTGGAGTTTTAATGGTCAATTTGTTGGGGAAACAATAATAATGAAGCCATTATTAGGATATTTATTTTTAGCAAACGGTATAATGTTTGGTATTGCCTCAAATAGTTTTGCTAAAATTTCAGATGGATTTACTAAATTAACTCCCTCTGTTTTGTGTATTTTATTTATGTGTATCACTATGTTTTCAATTGCTAAAGCAATGTCCGCACTTCCTGTTGGTTTTGCTTATTCTACTTATAGTGGTTTAACAGTTACAGGTGTTGTACTTTTTGCAGTATTTAAATTTAATCAGATTCCAAATACTTACGGAATAATTGGAATAATACTAATTATTATTGGAGTAGTAATGGTGAACTACTTAGGAAGAATAAATTAATTTAATTTTATAAATTTACAGGCAATTGATGGGTTCCATTCTCATCTAAAGATAATTCATATTCCTCTGTCACATTATTTACATCTAATTCAGAATATAAATGTGGGTACATGCCTCCATTAGATGCTTGTTCCCAAAGCAAATGTTCAAGTTTTAAAGTTTGAACTTTTAATAAAATTAAATTTTCTTGCTTAGGGTAATGTTTTTTGAGTGTCTCCTGTATCTGTTCTTTCTCAGAGAAATGGATGTATCCATCCTTGATATCAGTTGATGAACCTGAATAAATTCCTTTTTTCTTAGCTCTATTCCATTCATCTTTATCAATAATTTTAAAAATAAATTCTAAATTCATTCTTACTAAGTTAAATTGGGTATCATTTAGAAAGTGGTCTTAATATTTTTAAAAATATATTGTGAATTTTTCTATTAGGAGAAACTATTGTGTTGTCTTTACTAATTATATTCTCATTTTTCCAATTTGTTACAACTCCACCAGCTGCTTTTATAATTGGAATTGATGGATGGATATCCCAAATATAATTTCCACATTGTATCGCAACATCTAATCTTCCTTCTGCTACTTGCATGTAGCTGAGAGCATCAGACGTTGGAAAGTTGTTTAATTGTAGTATTTTAGAAATTTTTTCCTGCTGTCTAAAAGAGAGATTTCCATGAAATGCGGCTGTTAGTTTAATTCCTTTAAATTTAGCATCTTTATTTACCTTCAATTTTCTTTTTTTTCCATTTTCAAAAACATATGCATTTTTATCTGTTTCATTTAAATAGTATTTTTTTAAAATAGGAAAATTAACAAGTCCCATAATTGGGCTGCCCATATAATTTAATGAAATTAAGTTACTCCATGTAGGGCTACCTATTACAAAAGATCTTGTTCCATCAATTGGATCTATGATCCAGGAAAATTCACTCTTTGATTTTGTGTGTCCGAATTCTTCACCAATAATTTGATGAGAAGGGAATTTTTTCTTTATTTTTAGTCTGATAAATTTTTCAAATGCTTTATCTGAAGTTGTAACCGGGTCATAAAGCTTGCCTTTAAGTTTATTAGATACTCTAAAATTACTTAATTTTGAATAATACAGCTTAGTTAAATCTTTAGCTAATTGTTTTAGAAAATTAGCAAATATTGGATATTTTTTTGAATCAAATTTATTCACAAAGAACTCATACTATTTAATTTATGTTGATTAAAGTTAAAATTTAAATAATTCTTGATTGTATTTATGAAAATAGAACTTGTTGAAAATAAAGTTTACTTCATCAGTGACTCAGGGAAAAAAGAAATTCATCCGTTTTGGCTAAGAGAAAGAGTTAATGGAGAGGAGTTTTTAGATAAAAACACACAACAAAGGCTATTTGATCCCACTTCTTTAAATAGTGATATCGCTATAAGCAAAGCAAATATTTCTGACGATTGTCTTGTAATTAATTTTAATGATGGGGTTAACTCAAAATTAAATATTGAAAAAATTGCTTTAGAATTTTCAAATGAAGATAATGTTATTAAGTCTATTGATAAAATTAAATGGAACTCTGATTTAAAAAATATTAAAAATTTTGAATACCAAGACAATCTTTTTGATAGCAAAGAAATGCATGATTTGCTTATTTCTTTTTACCAGTATGGGTTTGTAATTATTAAAAATGTTCCAACATATGATAATTTTATTGTAAAATTTGCAAATTCTATTGGTAGTGTTAGAAGAACAAACTTTGGTGAACACTTCAATGTAAAATCTAAGCCAGATCCTAATGACCTTGCTTATACTTCTTTAGCACTTGCACCGCATACAGATAATCCTTACAGAAATCCAGTTCCATGTATCCAGCTATTGCATTGTGTTGAAAGTAAAGTTCATGGCGGTCTGTCTACCTTGGTTGATGGTCTAACAGTTACAGAAGATTTAAAAAGTAATCATCCAGAATTTTATAAAATTTTGACTGAAATCAAAGTCAAGTTTAAATTTATAGACAAAGATGTTGTTTTAGAAAATTGGTCACCTTTAATTGAATTAAGTGATGAAAAAAAATTTAAGCAAGTTCGGTTTAGTCCAAGACTTGATTTTGTACCAATCCTAGATAAAGAAAAATTAGATTTATATTATAAAGCACGAAATAAATTATCTGAGATGTACAATTCTGATAAATATAAAATTGAATTTAAACTTTCAGCTAAAGATTTAATTATGATGGATAATTATAGATTATTACACGGTAGAACAGCGTACCAAACATCTGAGGGAGAAAGATTTTTACAAGGATGTTATATAGATTACGATAGTACTGAAGGTAAACTTAGACATTTAAAGAGAAAATTTAATCTTTAAATAAATTTTCAATTTGTGCTTCAGCATCTTTTATAGATTTTTCGTAATCAAGAGCCATTTGGTCAGCACTGATCACGTCAACTTTTTCTATTCCAAAAAAGTTTAAAATAAATTTTAACCAAGGAGTAAGAAAATCTTCTGCACTATTTAATTTTGTACCACCAGATGTAATTACCAGGTAGGCTTGTTTATTTTTAAGCAAACCTTCTCGTCTTCCATTTGGCTTAAATTTAAATGTTTCTCCAATTCTTGCAGCTAAATCGGACCATGCCTTAAGTGTTGCAGGAGGTCCATAATTATAAATCGGCGCAGAAATAATAATAATATCACTTTCTTTGAGCTCTTTCACAAGTTTATCAGATAACTCAAACATTTTTTTGTGATGCTCGGTTTGATCTTTCTCGTCGATTTTCATTCCAGACTCGGTAAGGCCACTAACAAATAGCATCTCCTCATCTAAATCCCGATATAAAATTTCATCACCTGGTTTTTTAATTTTATCTAAAAGTTTTTTAGCTAATGCACGGGAAGTTGATCCTTTTTTTCTTGCGCTTGAATCTATTTGATAAATTTTCATTAATTAGTTTTATCCGAATTTTTGCATAAAAGGAAAGATTTCAATTATATAAAAACCAATTACTTGTAATTGATTAGTTAAAATTAAAATACCTGTAATTAAAAGGGTTATTCCACCTATTTTGAAAAATAAATTAATATTTTTTCTGAAATTTTTTGAAAATAATAAAAATCTTTGAATTAAATAGCCAGATAAAACAAACGGTATTGCAAGGCCTAATGAATAAAATATTAACAAAATTACAGCTCTATACAATGTTTCTTCAATTGAGGCTAAGGCTAAAATAGACCCTAGAATTGGACCTATACATGGTGTCCATCCAAAACCAAATGCTAAACCTATGGCATATGGAAAAAAAATATTTCTAGTCTCTTTTGCATCAAATCTTTTTTCGAAATTTAAAAATCCAATATTAATAATTCCTATCAATTGAAGTGAAAATATAATTATAATAATTCCTGCAATTATTCTTAATATTTCTGAATTTTGTAAAAGAGTTTGACCCAGAAATGAAGCAGAAGCACCAAGAATTACAAACACTGTTGAAAATCCAAAACAAAATAAAACTAAAGGAAAAAAATTTGTTTTTTTTGAATTTAAAATTTCTTGAAGGGATTGACCAGAAATGTATGAAATATATCCTGGAATTAAAGGCAATACACAAGGAGATAGAAAACTAATTAAGCCTGCTCCAAATGCAATTAGAAATTCTGTCATTAACCTGTATTTTTCATTGCTGCAGATATTCCTGCAATTGATGTTAGGAGAGCATCATTTAAATACTTTCGATCAGCCAAATTTTTATTCTTTTTAATTTTATGAATAACAATTGGTTGAATAATATTTAGTACCTCTGAATACACGCTTCTTACAATTACTAAAGTTCTAAATTGTTTACGAGAAAGTATCATTTCTTTTGAAGAAATTTTTTTGTTAAGCTTTTTAATTGTATCAAACTGAAATCTAAGTTTTTTTCCAACTCTTTTTAAATCTTTATCTGCTAGATATTCTTCATATATTTTAGAAATTTCTGGATCAGCTTTCGTAATAACCATATCAAGGATATCTAACATTGAGTGAAAAAACGGCCAATTTTTTTCCATATCAAATAATGTTCTTCTAAATTTCTTAATATAACAATATCTTAAAGCCTCAGCACTACCCAGCCATGCTGGCAACATTAGTCTAATCTGTGTCCACGCAAATACCCAAGGTATGGCTCTTAAACTTTTTATATTGTCTACATTTTTTCTTTTCGATGGCCTGGATCCAATAAACAATTTACCTAGAGAAATGTGGGGTGTCACAGTTTTGAAATATTTAATGAAACCAGTACTTTGATTAATATTTTTTCTATAAGAACTTTTGGAAATATCAGACATTTTTTCAATCAATGATCTCCAATTATCTTTAGGAACTGGGGGAGGAACAAGTGTGGCCTCTGTCACTGCGCCTATGTAACTACTTAAATTATATTCTGCAATTGGCTCATATCCATATTTTTGCTGTATAACTTCACCTTGATCAGTAATTCTAATTTTACCATTAACAGAATTAGGTGGTTGTGATCTTAAAGTTGCTTGGATTGGCCCTCCACCTCTTCCAGGAGAGCCCCCTCTCCCATGAAAAAAAGTAACATCAATAGAAAATTTTTTTGCTAATTTAACTATATCTTCTTGAGCTTTATACTGATGCCAACTTGCACATATTTTACCAGCATCTTTACTAGAATCTGAATATCCTATCATTACTTCTTGTTTATT
>CAZJXE010000070.1:0-5543 GCA_964549835.1 uncultured Weeksellaceae bacterium | reverse complement strand
TTTTTTTGGAAAACTTTTGGAAATGTAAGCTGTTCACCATTAAAATCTCCTCCATCAACATTTTTATAAAATCCATTAACATGTGAAAATTTTCCTGTTAATATAGAGGCTCTACTTGGACCACATATAGAGTTTGTACAATAAACGGCATCCATTCTAGCACCTTCATTGGCAATCCGATCTATATTTGGAGTTGGCGCAAGTTTGCTGACTTGCGATCCATAAGCACTAACAGCTTGATAAGCATGATCATCAGCCATGATGTAAATGATATTAAGTGGTTTATTCTCCTGTTGTTTTTCATTTGCTAAATTGCATGAGCAAAGCGAAAGTAGAAAAAGACTAGCTATAAAGAATATACTGTAAAGACTGTTAAATTTCATATTAAGATCGTTTTTTAGATATTTATTTTTATAAGACGTCAATCTAAAAGCAGAAAAAAATTATCTTTTAGTTCTTAGTCTTTATATTAGTATTTTAAAACAATAAATATAATTAATTGTATTAATTTGTGACTGATAAAAAATATAAAACTTGAAAACATTTCTCCTATCTTTCTTTTTGTTTATATCTGCTTTTTGTAATGGACAAGAGTCTCCAAATTTTTTATGGCTTGTATGTGAAGACCAATCTTTATTTTTTTCGATTTATGGAGATTCAAGTGCAAATACCCCAAACATTAATCAGCTAGCTAAAGATGGGATAGTATATCAAAATTGTTACACACCATCACCTGTTTGTGCACCAAGTCGAAGCAGTCTGATTACTGGAATGTATCCTACAACACTTGGTACTCAGCATATGCGTGCCTATAAAAAAGCAGCGGCAAATAATGCTATTAATTCACATAATTCGCTTCCTTATTATAGCGCTAAACCAAAAAAATTAATTCGTTTCTTCACTGAAGACCTTAGAGCAAACGGATATTATTGTTCGAACAACTCCAAAGAGGATTATAACATGCTTACCTCTCCATTAGCCTGGCACGAGAGTAGCCAATCAGCACACTGGAGAAATAGACAAGAGGGGCAGCCTTTTTTCTCAGTCTTCAATTTTAATGTAACACACGAATCTAATATTTGGAAAAATAAAACTTCATATTCAAAAGAAGAATTAGAAAATGTTTTAGTGCCTAGTCTTTTTCCTTGTGATGACGAAATCAAAAGTGATCTTCTTACCAACTATAAAAATATTGAAAAACTAGACGAACAAATTGGAGTAATTCTTGAACAGCTCAAAGCGGATGGCCTTTATGAAAATACTATTATATTTTTCTTCAGCGACCACGGAGGTCCTTTCCCTCGCTATAAACGTTCCATTTACGAAACAGGTCTTCGTGTTCCATTTATAGCTAAGTGGATAGATAATACTCCTACAGGAAAAAACAATCAACTAGTCAGCTTTGTTGATTTTGCACCAACCATACTTGATGCCGCAAATATTGAAAGAGAATTTCCTTTTGAAGGGACTTCTTTTAATAAAAAGGACCAGCGAAAATATATTTATGCTGCCACGGACCGTTTTGATGGAAGTACAGATATGCGCAGAAGTATTCGAGGAGGCAATTTTAAGCTAATTTATAACGCAGACACTACAACCCCAGTATATAAAAAGGTGGCCTATCGTCAACAAATGAAAACAATGCAGATACTGGATTCACTTAACATCAAGCAGAAGCTAAACACTTATTTTTTGAATTGGTTTTCTAAAGATAAGGATCGTTTTGAGTTATATGAAATTTCAAAAGATTACTATGAGGCAAACAACCTAATAAATAATCCTAAATACGATGCAATTTTTAAAACATTACAGTATCATTTATTTGCTTGGATAAAGGAATCTGATTTTGGCAATATGAGCGAATCAGCTATGCTAGATTCCATGTTTACTAGCTCAATGTCTATACCAATATTGAATATACCAGAAATTATTATTAATGATGAAGGCTTTCTTATTGAATCCAATAATCTATATGCTTCTGTTGGGTGGCGAAACAAAAATGAAAAAGTTTGGAATATTTATAAAAAAAACGAGTTGATTAATCCAAATGATGATTTTGAGGTCCTAGTCTTTAGACCCGGATATGAGGTGTTAATTCAAGTTTTTGAAAAATAGCTTGACAGCTAATTACTCAACTAGAAAGGGAATATTGGCTACAGAGCTTTGTCCTTTTTCATTTTTTACATAAGCAAATAAGCGATAGGCTCCTTTCTTCTTTGGGCTTATAAAAGTTAACTCATTATCATTTTGCTTAACTACTTCAAACTTTATTTGATCAGGTGACTTCTGAATATCACCACCAATTTTATTACTAAATGCTTCTGGATATAATACGTATTCAACTATTACTTTTTTGTTATTGTATTTAAGGTATTCAATACTCAAAGTCGCTTTTGCCGAAGGAGCAAGAATATGATCTTTTCTCCATCCTATATTTTCTAATGATATATTTTTAATAGAAGGGGCTCTCGATTGTGGCCATTCTCCTGACCAGCAAAACTGCATCACATCAACAGCTTCTGTTGGGTTACCATTGCTAAGAAACATCCCGTGCCATGTAGCTGTAGATTCCTGTTTTTGTCCCCAAAGAAAGCAGTAGCTTCCAAGACAACGTTCTTTATCTTTTACAATCAGTTCTTTATATCTTCGCAGCCGCTGGTCTGCTTTTACGCCATTTGGCGGCTCTATCTTGGCTTTCCATGATGTTCTTCTGGCTTCAAAAGGTCCATTCACGCCCCATTCAGAAACGATATAGGGTTTGTCCCAATTAAACTTTCTGAGATTAGCTCCGGCATTTTCTATTGAACCGTAAACATTTAGTCCCAATATATCGACACTTGGACAATATTTTTTTATATAAAAAGCTTTTGATGGATCAATTCCAGCAGTTACAGCCATTGTTGGATGATTTGGATCAACCTCTTTTATAAATTTTGCTAATATTTCAATAGTTTCCCAAACTTTAAAATTACTATATCTAAGATCAACTTCATTGCCTATACCCCAAACTAATAATGCTGGATGGTCCTTATATTTCAATATTTCATTTTTGAGTTGTGCAATTTGACCTTTGACTGCATATTCGTTATTGTAATCCATTCCACTTCTCTCTGGTCTAACATATAAACCAAGTGTGACTGTGAGACCATGCTGATGCGCAGAATCTAAAAGTGCCTTATTATTTGTGCTCCAAACCCGAATTGAATTAGCTCCAGATTTTTGCAAGAGATCAAAATGAGCTTTGGCACCCGCTCCTTTTATATAGTAAGGGACACCATTTCTTTGTAATTCAAAATTTCCTAAAGCGTTAGTAATTACTTCAACTTTACTCACTTGTGAATGAGCAGTAAGAGATAATGCCATGCTTAATAGCATACAAAAAAGTAGATTTATATTCCTTTCCATTCAGTTGGTTTTTTTGGATTTCCACGAAATTCAATAAGTTCAAAGTCACCTATTTCAAATTGATTACCTTCCAATACTCTAAACCTAATTTCCTTTAAATCATTCCATCTAAATTCGCTATATCCCATTAATGATTTTAAAGGAAGATATGCTTCATATATCCCATTTTTTTTGACGATAAAATTACTTTCATTTAATGTTTTTTGTAACCTTCTTCTTTCGCCAGTATAGGCAAACAAAATTGCTTGAAGCTTTGGCAGTTCATTTGCCTTCAGCTTAAATTTAATTGCTGATGTGCTATAAATAGATGATAGGTCTACATGCATCCATTGGTAAGGAGAAAAACCAAAGATGTTCCACTTATCTTTTTTTGATTCATCGAGGTCAACAACCACACTCTCATTTTCAAACGAGTCTCCAAATTGAAGACTTGATGAATACTTTGTATTGATACCCCACCAATATTCTTTTCCAGCTCCAAGTTGGATAGGGTGTGAATTAAATACTTTGGTAAAGTTATCGCTTGTAATCTTATAATTATGCTCGTGCGATACAATTACAATATTGTCTATATGGAGATGTCCATTTCTTTGAAATTCAAGGCGAAGCTCTTTAATATTGCCCATATTAACCCCTCGTTTTTCATAATTGAATGCCTGAAAAGGAATACGTATCCTTCTCCATTCAGTATCAATTTTACCACCTTCAAGATTTAAACTGTTTATATTTGCCCTGCATTGCTTACCTCCGTAATCCTCAAGAATGAAAAACATAGGTACGTTTGAAAGCGAACCAGAATTAATACGAACCCTCAGCTCAATTGCGGCTGATTCAATAATTGGTTTAAGGTTTTTTCCTTTATAATTACCCCATTTTAAACCCAGTCCTATATAATTACATTTAGATGCGTCCCACTTAATATAAAGATGATCTTTTCCAACATAGCTATTGCTAGTTTCAAAAGATACTTGCTTGCAAGCATTGTTTTTTACACCCCACAATCCATTCTCATCAGAATTTGTAAAAAGTATTTTATGAGGAAATTGTTCAAATGCTGAAATAGATTTTGAAGGTTCATAAACACTAACATCTCTCATATTACCACAGGAAAGAGTGCAAAATATTAGAACTGCTATAGCTATTTGTGTATTCAACTTCATTATTGGTCTAATAAGCTAGAATTTGCAGTGAAAATAATATGATCTATATCTGTCCTTACATCTTTACCAAAGTTTTCAGGACAAACTGGATTTCCGGTAGAGGAAGGACATGCTTGACAAGCAATTCGAATTGCTCTAATATCGTTTGGATTCATATTAAAATTAATAGTTTGATTGTTAGGTGATACAGCTTCAAAATCTGAATATCTAAATGATTTCAACTGCCATCCGTCCCAATCTACAGGCACCTTCATTTTATAAACCTCCATTGTTGGTTCAAATAAATCTGAAGAATTATTATTAAGATTATCATTAAAAGGAGTGTCTGTTTCCTCTGAAATTAAAATATTTATAAATTGACCAGTATGTAAGTCTTGGAGATCTGAAAGAATACCTATATTAATATATAAATCATCTGAATTTTGGCTTACATTATTAATGTTAAGCGGCAGGTCAAGACTTCCCAAAGCCCAGTCCCAATTCACTCTACCACCCATCTTGAAATAACTACTTCCAAGTAGTGCATTATCATTTGCTACAGAAAAAGTCATACCTCCACCATCAGTGTTATAATAAACAAGACCTTCAGAGGGAATCCCATCCTCAAAATCTTCAAACCATATTCCATTGTCAAAGGTTTTCGCTGAAACAATAGTGATTGTATCTCTGAGGGTATCCGTTTCATTTTCAAAAGTCAATTCGATTGCACAATCTTCTTCTGAGAAAAAAGGAACTTGTGATGGACCACCGCTCCAAACAATCATGTTAGAATCAATAAGATTTGAAAATCCTGTTATTTCCCTTACAGCATTAGTGCTTAGACCCAGAATAGTTATTTTCCATTCAATAGGTTTGTTGAACTCACAATGAAAACCAACTTGTTCATTACTTGAAAAACTGGGGTTTTTATTTGTGACTATTAATGGCTCAATCAATTCAAAGTCGCCATAGATAGTTGCAATTGATGGTCCTTCAAAT
>CAZJXE010000069.1:0-5816 GCA_964549835.1 uncultured Weeksellaceae bacterium | reverse complement strand
GTTGGAAAGTAATAGCTGAAGCAAGAGAGGGAGGTAATGTTGGAATGTTTGACCCTAATGGTAATATAAAAAACAATCTTATTAATAAAATAACTGACAATATTCTTTCTACACAAATTTTGTGGGAGGCACCACAAAAAAAACAGCAAGTTTGGTTTATTAATAATTTTGGTGCTAATGTTAATTTAGGTAATATTTCTCCAAATGATATCATATCATTAGAATGTCTTAGGCTTGGTCTAAGGGGTGATACATTTGAAAATTATTTATAAACTAATGAAAAAGCATTTTCTTCTTTTTTTAAAAGGAATAGCAATGGGAATTGCAAATGTAATTCCAGGTGTATCTGGAGGTACTATTGCTTTAATTACAGGAATCTATGAAGAATTAATAAATTCATTAAAGACATTTGATAGAACTGCAATTAAATTTTTAATAAAACTTGATTTTAAATCATTTATAAAGCATACAAATTTTTATTTTTTGTCTTCTGTTTTTGGAGGAAGCATTGTAAGTGTTTTTAGTGTAGCAAGTCTATTTAAATATTTATTCAACAACTTTCCCTTATTTATATGGGCTTTCTTTTTCGGTCTTATCTTAATTTCAATATTTTTTGTTGGAAAAAGAATTAAAAAATGGGATAATTCAAGTATTGTCTCTTTAATAATTGGAATATTAATTGCTGTATTATTTACTTTCATTTCACCATCAAATGAAAATGATAACTTATTTTTTGTTTTTATTTGTGGAATTATAGGTATTACTGGAATGATTCTACCCGGATTATCAGGGTCATTTATTTTAATTTTGTTAGGTAACTATGAACTTTTGTTAGTTAAAGCTGTTACAGACCTTAATTTAATTATCTTAACTGTTTTCTTTGTTGGCTCTGTAGTTGGTGTTATTTTATTTTCACATATTTTAGCATGGCTTTTAAAAAAATATAAAGATCAAACTCTAGCAACATTAACAGGTTTTATTACCGGCTCATTAATTTTAATTTGGCCATGGAAAAAGGTCAGCAAATCAATAATTATAGCTGGTAAAGAAAAAGTTTTAGATTATAGTATCTTCTTTCCTACTGAGCCCAATAAAGAGAATTTAATTGCTTTTACAATGATCATTCTTGGAATTCTTAGTGTTTATATTATTGAAAAATTTTCTGAGCATAAAGAATGAAAAAATATGGGCTTATTGGAAAAAAATTAGGTCATTCATTTTCAAGAGAATTTTTTAATGAAAAATTTAAACAATTAGATTTAAAAAATCATTATTACGAAAATTATGAACTTGAAAATCTTTTAGAGCTTAAAGAAGTAATTAAAAAAAATAATCTTAATGGAATAAATGTTACAATTCCATTTAAAGAAAAAATTATAAAGTACCTTGATATAATTGATAATACTGCCAAAAAAATTGGATCAGTGAATACTATCAAAATTAAAAATCAAAAGCTCATAGGATACAATACAGATACATCTGGATTTGAACAAAGTATTATTAAGCTAATAAAGAATAGAAAAAGTGCACTAATACTAGGGTGTGGTGGTTCAAGTAAAGCGGTACAATATGCTCTAAAGAAAAATAATATAAATACTACAATTATTTCTAGAAAAAATGAAAAGAATTATAATAACCTTATTAAAGAAGATATTATTAATAATTTGATTATAATTAATACAACACCATTAGGGATGTATCCTAATATCGAAACATGCCCAGAAATACCGTATGAATATCTTTCTCACAAACATTTAGTTTATGATCTAGTATATAATCCCAAAAAAACCTTATTTCTCAAAAAAGCAGAAAAACATAACTGTCAAATTACAAATGGCTTCGAAATGTTAAAAAACCAAGCTAATGAAGCTTGGAAAATATGGCAAGAATAAATTTTTACTAGATAACACAGAAAAATTACAGCATTATTAAATATCTTTGTAATTATTTTTTAAATAATGAATGAAGATAAAGAAATAAAAGTTGATTCTAATCAGTCCAAAGCTGACTTATCAATTATATCAAATACAGATAAAATAATTGATAATTTAAATGAGCTAATTAATTCAGCTAATCCATTATCAATATCTAAAGAGGTAGAGAGTATAAAAGCTGAATTCTATTCAATAATAAACTCAACAGATGAAAATACTGATGAAATAGAAAAAAAGTTTAAATCTTTATATAGCAAATACAAAAAAGATAAAAACATTGCTCGAAAAAATATTGAAAAAGATGAAGAATTAAATCTTAAAATCAAAAAAGAAATAATTTCTGAAATAAAAGGTCTTACTTTAGAAATAGAAATAAAAAAAGAAACTTATAATAAATTTAAGGAATTACAAGAAAGATGGAAAGCAACCGGATTTGTAAATATTAAATACAAAAATGAAATTTGGCAAACATATAATCATTATGTAGAAGTTTTTTATGATTATTTAAAGCTAAATAAAGATTTAAGAGATATGGATTTTAAAAAAAATCTAGAATCTAAAAAAGACCTATGTAAAAAAGCTGAAAAACTTATTAGCTTAAAATCCTTAAACAAAATGCATGATGAATTACAGGATTTACATGAGAAATGGAAAAACATTGGCCCTATTAAAAAAGAAGATAGAGAAATACTTTGGGAAAGATTTCAATTAGCAAGCAAAAAAATTAATAAAAAAAGAAATGATTTCTATCATGAACTAAAGATAAAAGATCAAGAAAAAACAAAATATAAAAAAGAAATATGCAAAGAAATTAAAAAGTTATCAAAAACTAAATTTCAAACCTATAAGGTATGTGAAGACACTTCTAAAAAAGTTGAAGCTCTTTGTGAAAAATGGAAGAAAATTGGCAGAATAAATAAAAAAGATAATAAAGAATGTTGGAAAGAATATAGAGATGCATTAAATGGATTTTACAAACTAAAAAATGATTTTTACAAAAAAAAGAAAGAAGAAAACAAAAAAGCTATTTTATTAAAAACTAAGATTTGTGAAAAAGCTGAAAAATTACAAAATGACACAAATTGGAATGAAACTTCAAAAAAATTAATTAATCTTCAAAAAGAATGGAAAAAAACTGGTTATGTAAAAGGTAAATTAAATGACACATTATGGAATAAATTTAAAAAATCATGTGATACTTTTTTTAATTCAAAGAAAAAATATGAAAAGGGATTAGATTTAGAAAAAACAAAAAAAATAAAATCTAAGAATGATATAATTTTATCTATTTCAAATTATAAATTAGGTAAAGACATTAAAAAAGATATTCAGTTTATCGAAGATAAAATTTCTGAATGGAACAAAATAGGTAACACTGAAAATAACTCTAAATTAAACAATAATCTTACAAAAACTTATAATAAATTATTAGCAAGTTTAAAAATTGACAAACAAGAATTAACAAAAATAAAAAGCAAATTTTCTATTAAACTAATAGAAAACAATCCTAAAGAATTAAATAACTATAAATCTAGTCTTTTAGAAAAAATAAAAGAAAAGCAAAAAGAAATTGATCTTTTTGAAACTAACAAATCTTTTTTAGTATCCACAAAAAGCAATAATTCTCTCAGAGATCAAATTAATAAGAAAATTGAAAAATTAATTATTGAAACAGATCAATTAAAGAAAGAGCTCAAACTTATTAAATCATCATAAATGAAATTCGAAATCATTTCGGATTTTACACCAACAGGAGATCAGCCTCAAGCAATAAGAAGTTTGGTTAATGGAATTAATGATGATGAAAAGCACCAAACTTTACTTGGAGTTACTGGATCTGGCAAAACATTCACTATAGCTAATGTAATTTGTGAAGTTAATAAACCAACTCTTGTTCTTAGTCATAATAAAACATTAGCAGCTCAACTTTACAGTGAGTTTAAACAATTTTTTCCTAACAATGCTGTTGAGTACTTCGTTTCATATTATGATTATTATCAGCCTGAAGCATATATTCCTAGCTCTGGAACATATATTGAAAAAGATTTATCAATAAATGAAGAAATTGAAAAATTTAGACTAAGCACAACATCCGCTCTCTTATCAGGGCGAAGAGATATAGTAGTTGTTGCTTCAGTTTCTTGTATTTATGGTATAGGAAATCCCGATGATTTTCATGAAAATATTATTGATATTAAAAAACATGATATAATAACTAGAGAGAATCTATTAAAAAAATTAGTTCAAGGATTATATTTTAGAACTACTGAAAATTTTGAAAGAGGAAACTTTAGAGTTAAAGGTGACACTGTGGATATATTTCCTGCTTATAGTGACACTGCATTTAGAATTCATTTTTATGGTAATGAAATTGAAGAAATTGAAGAATTTAATTCAGATAATGGAAACATTATTAAAGAAATGAATTCTATTAAAATCTTTCCTGCAAGTATATTTATTGCTTCTAAGGATAGAACAAAATCTGCAATTAAAGAAATTCAAGATGATCTTGTTAAACAAGTTAACTATTTTAAAGAATCAGGGCTTAAGCTTGAATCTAAAAGAATTGAAGAACGAACAAGTTTTGATATAGAAATGATTAAAGAACTTGGATATTGCTCAGGAATTGAAAATTACTCAAGATATTTTGATGGCAGAGCGGCAGGTACTAGGCCATTTTGTCTTCTAGACTATTTTCCAAAAGATTTTCTAACCGTAATTGATGAGAGTCACGTAACATTACCTCAAGTAAGAGCAATGTATGGAGGAGACAAATCAAGAAAATATAATCTAGTAGAACACGGATTTAGATTACCGGCAGCAATGGATAATAGACCACTCAAGTTCGAAGAATTTGAAATAATTAATAATCAAACAATTTATGTAAGTGCAACTCCAGCAGACTATGAGCTAGAAAAATGTGATGGAGTTATTGTTGAACAAATTATTAGACCAACAGGGCTATTAGAGCCTAAAATTATAATTAAACCCAGTAAAAATCAAATAGATGATTTAATAGAAGAAATTAGATTGAGAGTTATTAAAAAAGAAAGAGTTTTAGTTACAACTTTGACAAAAAAAATGGCAGAAGAACTAACAAAGTATCTTGGTAGAATAAGTATTAATTGTAGATATATTCATTCAGATGTTGATACAATTGAAAGAGTTGAAATTTTACATGGTCTTAGAGAAGGTCAATTTGATGTTTTAATAGGAGTAAATCTTTTAAGAGAAGGGTTAGATCTACCAGAGGTGAGCTTAGTTGCAATTATGGATGCTGATAAAGAAGGATTTCTTAGATCTGAAAGATCGCTAATTCAAACTTCTGGAAGAGCTGCAAGGAATGTAGATGGATGTGTTATTATGTATGCAGATAAAGTTACTAAATCAATGAAAAACACTATTGATCAAACTAATTATAAAAGAGAAAAACAAAAAAAATATAATAAAATAAATAATATAAAGCCAACTCCAATTATTAAAAAAACAGAAAATAGTATTACTGAAAAATTAAATCCATATAAAATAAACAAAATACAAGATTCTAATAAAGAGATAGATTATAATAAAGCTAGTGCTAGAGAACTGGATCAGATGATTAAAAAAACTAAAAATGAAATGCAAAAAATGGCAAAGTCATTACATTTTATTGAAGCTGGAAAATTAAGAGATAAGTTATTTAAATTAGAAGAAATAAAAAGACAAAAAAAAACGGACTAAAAAGTCCGTTTTTAAATTACAAATTATATTTTGCTAATTAAGCACTTACAATTGTTTTTGCAACTGGTCCTTTTTCACCTTCAGCTGCTTCAAATGTTACTGAAGCTCCCTCTTTAAGAGTTTTGTAACCTTCAGATTGAATTTCTTGAAAATGTGCAAAGT
>CAZJXE010000068.1:0-5825 GCA_964549835.1 uncultured Weeksellaceae bacterium | reverse complement strand
TTGAAACCTTTGTTGTTCCAATATCCAAACCAACTATTATATCTGAATTATTAGTCTCCATATTCTATTTTTTTGAACATATTATTTGATCATTATATTTTAAATTTACTTCATAATAATAATCCCATCCTTTGAACTTTATTATCTTATTATAAAAGCTCATTAAATTGTTAAATTTTGTTTCTAAAAAAGTCAAATCACCAATATTGATCTGAAAATTTTTAATTCTTGTAATTAATACTACATTATTTTTTTCAAGAGATATATGAGTTATTAAATTTTTATAAAATTCATCTGATTCAATTGTAAAATATAATTCACACAAATCATTCAAAGAGAAATCCTCTACATTTCCAGAAACAATTAATTTTCTAGCTGTAAATAATTTTGAAATTGGCATAACTTTACAATTCTCATCTAAATAATAGCTAGTATTAGAATTATATATTCTCAAAATTGGAACTCTTTCTTTTAATTTAATATCTATATTCCCATCATGATTTAAATAAACACTTACATCATTAATTTGTGGAATCTGTTTTATATTCTCCTCTATTTTTGCAATATCTAAACTTATATCGCTAGTATCCTTCTTTAAAAGGAAACATCTATTTAAAATTTCTTCTTTACTTACAAATCTGTCCATTGATTTATCAAATTCAATTAAGTTAATCCTTCTTTCATTTTTTTGTTCATTTTTTAAAGTAAAAGACATTAAGAAAAACAATAAAGTTGTTATAGATAATAATTTAAATATTTTAAAAAAAATATTCATTTTTTTAAAATACTTTTAATTGGTTTTACTAAATCAGATATATTTCCAGCTCCAAGAGTTACAACCAAATCATTCTCATTTTCGTTAAGGTGTGATAGAAGCTCGTTCTTTTTTAAAATTATTTTTGAATCATTTGAACATAAATCTAGAAGCATCTTTGAATCTACACCAAGAATTGGCTCTTCTCGTGCAGGATAAATATCTAATAAAATTAGTTCGTTAGCTTGAGATAAAGATTGTGCAAATTCTTTAGCAAAATCCTTAGTTCTTGAAAATAAATGAGGTTGAAAAATTACAGTTAGTTTTCTATCTGGAAATGATTCTATAACACTGCTAATAGTTGATTTAATTTCTTCAGGATGATGTGCATAATCGTCTACATAAACTGTTTTTTTGTTTGATACATGTATATCAAATCTTCTATTAATTCCTTGAAAATCAGAGAAAGAATTAGAAATATCTATGTGTTTTATATTTAATAAATCACTAACACTTATAGCGGCTAAAGCATTGCTTAAATTATGTGTACCAAGCATAGGAAGAACAATTTTTTTTGAATTAACCCCTATCTCTTTGCTATTATATGTGAAATGAAAAGAATTATCTTTTTTACTAACTTCTGAAATGTAATAATCAGATGTTGACGAAGATGAATAAGTTAATAGCTTAACATTTTTTGGTTTTTCAAAATAATTTACAATACTTTCTTCAATAATGAGATAGCCATCATCTTTAACTTGAAAAATAAATTGTTGGAAAGCATTAATAAATTCTTGATGACTATTATAAACATCTAGATGGTCAGCATCTAGAGAAGTTATTACAGCAATGTCTGGTTCAAGAGTTAAAAATGACCTATCATATTCATCTGCTTCAACTATCATATATTTACTTTTTTCTGATAATAAAAAATTAGTATTATAGTTCTTACTAACACCTCCAAAAAAAGCAGTACAATCAACATTAGAGTTTTTTAAAATATGAGATAGCATTATTGATGTAGTTGTTTTACCATGAGTTCCTGCTATAGCAATTGTATAATAGTATTTGCTGATTAGCCCTAAAGCATGGGCTCTTTTACAAATAGAAAATTTATTTTTATTGAAAAAAGAAAATATATTATTATTTGAAATAGCAGAGCTATAAATAACTAGTTGACTTTTATTTTTTTCTTTAAAAAGATGTGGAATTGATTTAACATTATCACTATAACTAATTTCAATTCCTTGATTTTCCAACTCAGATGTTAATGAAGTTTTAACTTTATCATAACCAAATACATTTTTATTTTGAGACACAAAAAACCTTGCTAAAGCGCTCATTCCAATCCCCCCAATACCAATTAAATATATGTTTTCGAATGATTTAATATTCATTTCTTTATTAAATTTAATGCATGAGCAGAAATAACATTGGAAGCATTTTTATACTCCATTGTCTTAATATTTTTACTGAGTTGGTTCATTAAAATTGGATTGTTTTTTAAGTTAACAATCTCTTTTACAAGTTTATTATTTGCTTGGGAATCTTTTACGAGGATAGCAGCATTTTTATTAACTAGTGATTGTGCATTTTTAAACTGATGATTTTCAGCTACATTTGGTGATGGAATAAGAATCACTGGCTTTCCCACTACACATAGTTCTGAAATTGCTATAGCACCTGCCCTTGACACAATTATGTCAGCTAAATTATAAGCTGTTTCAATCTTTTTTATGAAGGAGTGGGTAGTAATTCCTCTAGTGTTAATTTCGTTTATCAACTGATTTGCTTTTTTAGAAAATGATTCTCCTGTTTGCCATATAACATTTAAATTATTTTGTTTGAACATTTCTAAACCATTTCCAATTGCTTTATTAATTGTAAGTGCACCTAAACTTCCTCCAATAATTAATATTGTTTTGTTATCTGGATTTAAATTAAATAAAGTTGATTTTTCTTTAATATCACTTTTGATTTCTACAATTTTTTTTCTTACTGGGTTACCTGCAATTATTATTTTACTTTTTGGAAAAAATCGATCCATATTTTCATAAGCAACGCATATCAAATTGACATGCTTTGAAAGAATTTTATTTGTTATTCCAGCATAAGAGTTTTGCTCTTGAATTAATGAAGGTATTTTAAATTTAGATGCCATATATAATACTGGACCACTGGCAAAGCCTCCAGTACCTATTACTAAATCGGGACTAAATTTCTTAATTAAGATAAATGATTTAATCAAACTAAAAATTAACTTAATTGGAAATAATAAATTTCTTAATACCTCTCCCCTATGAAAACCACTTATCCATAAACCAACTATTTTAAATCCTTCATTTGGAATTTTCTCCATTTCCATCTTGTCTTTAGCTCCAACAAATAAGAATTCAATATTTTTATTTTTTTCTAACAAAGACTTTGCAATTGCAACTGCAGGAAAAATATGTCCTCCAGAACCTCCGCCTGAAATTATTATTTTAAGCTGTTTCATATTGTCTGTCTGATGTGTCATTACTAACACTAAGAATTATTCCAACTGTAATACATGTAAATAAAATTGATGTCCCTCCCATACTGATTAATGGAAGAGTTTGGCCAGTAACAGGCAAAAATCCAACTGAAACAAGCATATTTATAAATGCTTGAAAAACCAAACTAAACATTAACCCAACACAAAGTAATCCACCAAAGACACTTGTAATTTTAATTGCAATCCTTAAAGCTCTATAGAAAAGAATTAAATAAAATAAAATGGGCATTACTGCTCCAATTATAAAACCATACTCTTCAACCATTATAGCAAAAATGAAATCTGAGGAAGAATATGGTAAAATATTTCTTTGGGTACTTTTGCCAGGGCCTACACCAGAAAAGCCGCCATTATATATTGCAACTAAAGCTTGTTGTTGTTGATAATCTTGATCTAATTCTTGTTTTTTCTCAGTACTTATATAACTATCTATTCTATTTACCCATGTAGTTGAACGAGGCATTATTTTATTTGTTGATTGAGGATAAGTTTTTGCAAATCCATAAATTAATAATGCACCAATAAACCCAATTCCAATAATTGAAGCTATATATTTTATTTTAACACGTCCAACATACATTAAAACTAATCCGTTTAAAAAAATCAATGCTGATGTTGAAAAATTATTTGGTAGAATTAATGCACAAATAACAATTAAAGGAGCTAAAACATATAAAAATAATTTTGTAAAATCTTTAATTTCGTTTCTATACTTGCTTAATTGTCTTGCCATAAATAATAGTATAGATAATTTGGCTATGTCTGATGGTTGAAACTGAAATCCTGCAATAGAAAGCCATCTAGATGCGCCATTAACTGTGACTCCCATTATAAATACTAGAATTAATAAAATTATACTTACAACAAATCCAAGAACTCCAATTTTAGCAAAGTATTTAAACTTAATTTTATGTACCTGATAAAGAAAAAACAATCCAATTGAAAGCTTGATTAAGTGGCTAAACAAAAATTTCCATCCAGCCGTACTATAGACAACAAGAATTGAAAAAATTGACAAAGCCAAAACAATAGCCCAAATAACTTTATCGCCTTCAAGATTAATATTTTTTATAAAAGCCTTCATTTATAATCTTCTTACCATTTTTTTAAATTCACTTCCTCTGTGTTCAAAATTTTCATAAAGATCAAAGCTGGCGCATGCTGGAGAAAGTAAAACCGCATCACCTGATTGAGCAATATTATATGATTTATTTACTGCATCATTCATGTCATTTGCTTCCTCAATTATATCAACTGTATTTTTAAAAGATTCTTTAATTTTTTTATTGTTAGTACCAAGACAAATAATTGCTTTCACCTTTTTTTGCTTAGCAACCTTAATTAACTCTGTATAATCATTCCCCTTATCTACTCCACCCAATATCCAAACAAATGGCTTATTCATACTCTCAACAGCATACCAAGCTGAATTTACATTTGTTGCTTTTGAATCATTTATAAAATCAATCCCATGAACAGTAATAACATATTCAAGCCTATGTTCTATATTTTCAAAATCAATTAAGGATTGTCTAATAATATCATCTGATATTTCAAAAACTCTAGCAGCCATTGCTGCAGCCATAGAATTAAATATATTGTGCGTTCCTTTAAGCGCTAATTTTTCTATTGTCATTGTTCTGTTATTTAAATTAATATTTATGTTATTGTTACTATAATATCCTGCATTCCCCTTTATTTCTTGATTTAGAGAAAGAGGAATTTTTTTTGCTTTTGTATTTATTTTTTTAAAATTTTTATCATCATGATTGTAAATCAAAAAATCATCAGACTCTTGATTAGATGTTATTCTTAACTTAGATGCTATATACGCATCAATGTGACCGTTATATCTATCTAGATGATCAGAAGAAATATTTAATAAGATTGAAATTTTTGGTTTAAGATCAGTTATGTTATCTAATTGAAAACTGCTCATCTCTAAAACAACATAATCATAATCTCTTTTAGATATTTCAAATGCAAAGCTGTTCCCAATATTTCCAGCAATAGAAACATCATAGCCAGCTTCTTTTAAAATATGATAAATTAAAAGTGATGTAGTTGTTTTTCCATTAGTTCCTGTAACAGCTATTATCTTGGCTTTAGAAAATCTTGCAGCAAACTCAATTTCAGAAATAAGCTCAATATTTTGCTTTTTAATTTTTTTAATTAAATCAATTTCATTTGGAATACCAGGACTCTTAATTATTAGATTTGAACTTAAAACTTTTTCAGATGAATGACCTCCTTCTTCATATAAAATTTTATTTTTTTCAAGAATTATTTTTCTCTCTTTTTTAATTAAATTACTATCTGAAACAAAAACATTATAATTATTTTTTGAAGCCAAAATAGCAGCTCCTAAACCACTTTCACCTCCACCTAATATTGTTACCGTTTTATCCAATTATCTTAATTTTAATGTTACTATAGTTAGAATAGCAAGCATAACTCCAACAATCCAAAATCTTGTAACAATTTTACTTTCATGTATTCCTTTCTTTTGAAAATGATGATGAATTGGTGCCATTC
>CAZJXE010000067.1:0-5852 GCA_964549835.1 uncultured Weeksellaceae bacterium | reverse complement strand
CACTAACATTTCCAAAATATGTTTGACTGTACCAATCAATTCCTTTAGAAAAATTATTATCAAAATTAAAAAAGTGAGGCTCCTTAAATTTTGGCACAAATACCTCATTATGATTTTTTAAGATATCATAATATGTAGTGGTAGCAGACTTTGCCGCTCCTAAAAACATGTAATTAGGCAAACTCATTTAGTCCAAAAATTTAAATCTACATTCAGAAATGTAGAAAGATTTTTAATATCATCTTTGTAAATTCCGATTAATTTTTCTCTAATTGTATCATCTATTTTTTCTACTGAATCTGTTGCAAATGATTTAAATGCAGCTCTTATTAACCTCTTAAAGGGAATAAATTTCTTTAAAAAATGTCTTTTCATAAATATTTTTCTAAATAAATCATTTTTCCATTTCCATCCTCCAACCATATATTGCTTATTAAAATCTATCTGGACATCTTTAATACCTAAAAAACTAAATAACCTTGACAGTTCCTGATTAGTATTATTAATAAAGTCTTTATAGATTATTATATGAACATTAGTTTTAAATTTAGTTTTAAATTTTCTGACAAATTCATTATACATTCCTATATGTATATATCTACTAGCCGGCGTAATGTTATTATTTGTAAAATATCTTTGCTCAGAAATTTCAAGTGCATCTTCAAAGTCTAAATCCTCATCTAAATTATACCTTTTGACATGTTGGTATCCAGAGAAAGCACGTTCAATGGGATTTCGCAGCATAATAATTATTTTAACATCTTCATCTAAGTATCTGTCAATATTTTTAATTGCAATTTCAGGAAATTGCAAATACATTGCGCTTGATTCTCCTCTATATTTATGAGAAGCCCCATTTGAAAACAAATTACTGTAGTCTTGTAAATTATTGATGCCTTTTGGTATTCTATTAACACCTATTTCATTATTAATTAAAAAATGAGGCTCCTTATGATTAGACATGAAAATATCAGGGTGCTGTTTTAAATAATTGTGTAATGATGTTGTTCCACTCTTAGCAGCTCCAACAATTAAAAGATTAGGCAAATTCATTTTTTAAAAGGATTATAAAAAGTATAAAAACCAAATTCTCTTTTTACAAAATAAACTAATAATAAGTTAAATACAACTAAACTGATCATTGTAGCAAATGCTGAACCATTTATACCAAATAGAGGAATTAAAGAGAAATTTAAAACAATATTTACTAAAGACCCAATAATTGCAACATTCATAAAAATAACTTGCTTACCACACATCTGAAGCAAATTACCTGCAGCACCTGAAAATGAAACAACAACTCGGCCTAGTGATAATATAATAAATGAAAAAATCCCAATTCTAAACTCTTCTCCAAAAAGAAGCATCAATTGTTCGGAAAAAAGAATAAAAACAATTACTAAAGGAAGAGTCGTCCAAAAAATTAGCTTGGTTGACTGTTGTGTTACTTTTTCTAAAATTTTAAGATCATTTTTTTTATAAAGTTCTGCAAACTTTGGAGATGCAATGCTTTTAACAGCCATCAAACCTATAGTTGCAAACATAGAAAGTTTAAAGGCTGTATGATATACTCCAATTTGAGCCGAATTTGTTGCAACTCCAGAGATAACATCAGGAGAATCAAGTATTCCTAACATTAACTTATCTGTCCATGACATTATAAAATGTACTGCTTGAGCCAACATTAAAGGAATTGAGATTTTTAAAATATTTACTGTACTATCACTTATCTTGTTAGTTAATAAAAATTCATTTCTATTTTTTTTGTTTTTTAAGAAATAAGAAAAGCTGAAAAAAGAAGCTAATGAAATAATTATTAAACTTATTAAATAAGCATATAATGGAATATTTTCATCTTTTGAAAAAAGAGTAAGAACTAATATTGCAAGCAATGAAAATAAAGCTTGAGAAGTCCAAAAGAAAAATGAATAACCACCTATTTCTTTTAATCCTCTCATATTTTGATAATGAAACATAAAAACTGACAAAGGGAAAATAAAAAAAGAAGTTATTTTAATATGATAGGAATTTGCCCCAATAAATTCCGCAATATAGCTTGCTCCAAAATACATAATAATAGAGCTAAAAATTGAAGTAATTAAAATAATCGAAAGTGCTTTTTTTCTAAAACTTACAATTCCAAAATAACTTTTTTCAGCACAATATGAAGCTATATATTTTATAGAAACAGTATCTAAACCAAGTTTTGAAACTAAAGTGAATATTTTAAGAACTACAATTGCTAATACATAATCTCCTAAACCATTTGCTCCAAAAAAATAAGCAATCACAAAAGTCAACAAAAATCCCATAAGTTGACCACCAATTCTAAATAGCATCGCAACTCCGCCTTTTTTGAATAATTCTAAAAAATCTTTATCATCAAAATTTCTTTTAATTCTATCTTGAGCTTTATTTATACTATTTGAAATCATCAACTAATTTTTAGTCACCAAAAACCATGGATTTAACAATGATTTTTTATTGTATTTTATTTCTTCATTTGACTGATACTTCAAAACTTTAAATCCAGCCATATTTGCAATTGCATGACCTGCTGCAGTATCCCATTCCATAGTGGGAGCGTACCTAGGATAAACATCTGCCTTTCCTTCTGCAACCATACAGATTTTTAATGAAGAGCCTATTGCTAATATCTCAACATCAGTATACTCATTTTTCTTTTTTTCAAAAAAAGCTTGGGTTTCTTTTGACATATGAGACCTTGACCCAACAATTACATAATTTGTTCTTTCATTATTTTTTGGCAACTCTATCGCATCATTAATTAAAAGTTTTATGTCTGAAAAACTTTTAAAAGCAGTCTTTTTATATACTCCAAAATCAGCTAAAGAAAAAAATAATTCTCCGCTAACTGGGCTATATATAACACCTAATATTGGCTTATCTTTATTTACCAAAGCTATATTTACAGTAAACTCTCCATTTTTCTTTACAAATTCTTTAGTCCCATCTAATGGGTCAATAATAAATAGATAATCCCATTTCTTTCTTTCATCATAAGGTATTTCTTTTCCCTCTTCACTTAAAAATGGTATTTCAAAGGAAGCTAAAGCATCATATATAATATCATTTGATTTCTTATCAGCTATAGTAAGAGGAGAATTATCATCTTTTAATTCTACTTCAAAATCAGATTTATATATTTTTAAAATCTCAACTCCTGCTGATATCGAAGCATTTACTGCTGATAATAGTATTTGTTTTAATTCTGCGCTTTCCATTCATTATAAATTATTAATGCCTTTGATGTTCCAATTCTACTAGCACCTGCCTCTATCATCTTTAAACAGGATTTTAAATCAGAAATTCCTCCTGATGCTTTAATAGGCATTTCAGAAACAATTAGCTTGATAGACTTTACATCACTTATAGTAGCGCCAAACCCTCCGTAGTAACCAGTTGATGTTTTAATAAAAATATTTGAAATATCATTAGGGAAATTTTTTAAAACTAAATCATATATTCTTTTAGAAATTAATTTTATTTCGTTTTTTGAAAGAGCACCTGTTTCAATTATCCATTTAATAATTTTTTTTCTTTCAACACCTATTCTTGTACAATTCACTATCGAATTATCAAAATAATCATATTCTCCCATTTTAAATCTGTTATAATCACAAACAAAGTCAAGTTCATCGGCACCATCTTTTATAACTAAAGCTGTTTCTTTCAGTTTTACTTTTAAATCAGCATCTCCAAGTGGGAAATCAATTACGGTTCCAACATTAACTTTAGATTTTCTATCAGAAATAATCGTTTTTGCAAGAGAAACAAATTTTGGTCTAAGCATCACACACTTAAAATTACAATCTATAGCTTGATTTATAAATTCTAAATTTTTTGTTTCTAATTCTTTATTTGAAATCTCTAATTCAACTGCAGTTTTTAAGAAAGTAGAGTCGAGATACTTTGAAATATTTGAAATTTTTTCGGACATTGTTTTGTATCTACACAAATCTAGTTAAATATTCAATTATTCTAACTTTTAAATTAACAAATTTTGCGTTATTTGCATACTATGCAATCATTAAATGATAACATATATCCAATATTTAATCAAATTATCTCAAAAAGAGAAAAAGAAAAAAGATTAAAACAAAATGCAAAATGTATTTGGCTAACTGGATTATCAGGTTCAGGAAAAACTACATTAGCACTTAAATTAGAAAAAACATTATTTGAGCAAGGGTTTTTAGTCCAAATTTTAGATGGTGATAATATTAGGACAGGAATAAGTAATAATCTTGATTTTAGCGAAAATGATAGATTAGAAAATATCAGAAGAATTGCAGAGGTTTCAAAGCTATTTGTAAATTGTGGAATTATTACAATAAACTGCTTTGTTAGCCCCAGTAATAAAATAAGATCGCAAGCAAAAAAAATTATTGGTGATGAAAATTTTATTGGAATTTATATTAATGCTGATCTAAGTACATGTGAAAAAAGAGATACAAAAGGTCTTTACAAAAAAGCAAGAAAAGGAGAAATTAAAAATTTTACTGGAATTTCTTCTATATTTGAGAAACCTGATAAAACTTTTATAGAAATAAACACCAACAATAATATAGAAAAATCATTTAATGATTTAATTAAAACTGTTTTACCAAAAATTGAGAAAAAATAAATGCAATCCTATAATTTAACTCATTTAGCTGAACTTGAATCAGAAGCAATTTTTGTTATTAGAGAAGTTGCATCCCAATTTGAAAAACCAGTAATGCTTTTTTCTGGTGGGAAGGATTCTATAATTATGTTTCATTTAGCTAGAAAAGCATTTTATCCTGGTAAAATTCCTTTTCCATTAATGCATATTGATACTGGACATAACTTTCCTGAAACAATATTATATAGAGATAATTTAATAAAAAAAACTGGTGAAAATTTAATTGTCAAGTATGTTCAAGATTCAATTGATAGGGGAATGGCTGTTGAAGAAAAAGGACCAAATGCTTCAAGAAATGGTCTTCAAACTATTACACTTTTATCAAGTTTAGAAGAAGGAAAATATGATTGTGCAATGGGGGGTGCTCGAAGAGATGAAGAAAAAGCTAGAGCAAAAGAAAGGTTTTTTTCACATAGAGATGAATTTGGACAATGGGATCCAAAAAACCAAAGACCTGAGCTTTGGAATCTTTTTAATGGTAAAAAAAATATAGGTGAACACTTTCGTGTTTTCCCTATATCAAATTGGACAGAAATGGATGTTTGGCAATATATACTTTATGAAAAAATAGAGTTACCATCTCTTTATTTTGCTCATCAAAGAGAGATTGTAAATAGAGATGGAGTTCTATTAGCAAAATGTGATTTTGTTAAACTAAAAGAAAATGAAAAATGGGAAGAAAGAACTGTTAGATGTAGAACAATTGGAGATATGACTTGTACTGGCGTATCCGAATCTACTTCTTCATCACTTGAAGAAATTATTGAGGAAGTTGCTGCAACAAGAATTACTGAAAGAGGTGGTAGAGCAGATGATAAAAGATCAGAAGCAGCAATGGAAGATAGAAAAAAAGAAGGTTACTTTTAAAAAATATGGAAAAAGAAAAAGGCTATTTAGACATGGAACTTCTCAGGTTTACTACTGCAGGAAGTGTTGATGATGGTAAAAGTACATTAATTGGAAGATTACTTTTTGACAGCAAAGCTATCTTTCAAGACCAATTAGAATCATTAGAAGAAACAAGTAAACAAAGAGGAGAAGATGACATTAACCTTGCTCTATTAACGGATGGCTTAAGATCTGAAAGAGAACAAGGAATTACTATTGATGTAGCCTACAGATATTTTGCAACACCAAAAAGAAAATTTATTATTGCTGACACTCC
>CAZJXE010000066.1:0-5882 GCA_964549835.1 uncultured Weeksellaceae bacterium | reverse complement strand
CTTACATTTTATGATAATTTCACTGATATAGTTAAATATAATTTTGTTCATACAATGAATAATATGGGGAACCCTGACACGATGATAATTGATCCAGTATTAAAGTACAGAGTTGTTGCTCATACAATTCCACCTGTAGAATCTAAAGTAATAACAATTTTACCGGGAGAGCATACTGTTATTCCTTTGAAAACACCGCAGGGAAAGCTTAAAATTACAATAAAAACAAAGGAAGATTATCAGTTTATTGTCAAACAATCAAATCAAAACGAAACAATTAATGTTCAAAAAATAAATAATTCTCAATCTTACTTAACAGGTTTTTATGATATTGAGCTTCTTACATTACCAAGACAATATTTTAAAAATATTAGAATTAATCAAAATCAATTAACTCAATTACAATTACCTAGTACTGGATTAGCAAATATTTTACTACCAGCTAATGGATATGGAGGTGTATATTTAAAGGATGGAGATAAGCTTACGGAAATATATAAATTTAATGGTGAGTCTAATCAATATAAATTAACATTACTTCCTGGAAAATATAAAGTTATTTACAGGTCTAAATCTTCAAAAAAATATATCTATACAGATGAAAAATCTTTTGTAATAAAATCAGGAAAATCTCAACTTATTAAAATTTATTAATTATGGAAATGAAAGACACAAGATCAGGTTTTGGAGCAGGATTAACTGAATTAGGAAAAACAAATGATAATGTTGTTGCCTTATGTGCAGATTTAACCGGATCATTAAAAATGAATGATTTTAAAGATAATCACCCAAATAGATTTTTTCAAGTTGGAATTGCAGAAGCTAATATGATGGGAATTGCAGCGGGATTGACTATTGGTGGTAAAATTCCTTTTACTGGTACATTTGCAAATTTTTCAACTTCAAGAGTATATGATCAAATAAGACAATCAATTGCATATTCAAATAAGAATGTAAAAATATGTGCATCACACGCTGGAGTAACTTTAGGAGAGGATGGCGCTACACATCAAGTTTTAGAAGATATTGGGATGATGAAAATGCTTCCTCACATGACAGTTATTAATACCTGTGATTATAATCAAACCAAAGCAGCTACATTAGCAATTGCTGATCATATTGGGCCAGTTTATTTAAGATTCGGTAGACCAAAAGTGCCAAACTTTACTAAAGAAAATCAAGATTTTATTATTGGAAAGGCGGTACACTTAAAAGAAGGAAATGATGTGACTATTATTGCTACAGGTCATCTTGTTTGGGAAGCCCTAGAAGCAGCAAAAAAGCTAAATGATCAAAATATTAGTACTGATATTATTAATATTCATACAATTAAACCTTTAGATAAAGAAGCAATTTTAAAATCAGTAAAGAAAACAAAATGTGTAGTTACTGCTGAAGAACATATGTTAAATGGTGGATTAGGAGATAGTATTGCTCAATTGTTATCTAGGGAATTACCAACTCCTTTAGAAATGGTTGGAGTAAATGACACTTTTGGAGAAAGTGGAACGCCTAGACAACTAATGGAAAAATACGGCTTAACATCAAGTGATATTATAAATGCTGTTAAAAAAGTATTAGAAAGAAAATAGATTTATGGACTCAGTAGTAGATATTTATAAAAAATATCAAGCTCAAACATTTCCCTACCCTTCTCTTTTAGAAATTGAAAAAGCAAAAGGTTCTTATATTTTTGATAATAAAAACAAAAAGTATTTAGATTTTGTTGCAGGAGTTTCAGCAACTTCTGTTGGACATTCTAATCAAAAAATTTTAAATGCAGTAAAAAAGCAAATTGATAAATATACTCATGTAATGGTATATGGGGAATACATTCAAGAACCTCAAATTAATTTAGCAAAATTACTTTCTGATAACTTACCAAATAAATTATCTACAACATATTTTACAAATTCTGGTACAGAAGCTATTGAAGGTGCAATGAAATTAGCTAAAAGAGTAAATGGAAGATCTGAAATTATTTATTGTAAAGATTCTTATCATGGATCAACACAAGGTTCACTTAGCGTAATGGGGAATGAGGAATACAAATCTAAATATAGACCCCTACTACCAAATTGCAAACAAATAATTTTTAACGATATTAAATCATTAGATATTATTTCTTTAAAAACTTCCGCTGTAATTATTGAAACAATCCAGGGTGGAAGTGGGTTTAAAATTGCAGAAAAAAAATTTTTAAATGAATTAAATAAAAGATGTAAAAAAAATAATGTTTTAATTATTATGGATGGAATCCAAACTTGTTACGGAAGGACAGGTAAATTATTTGGATTTGAACATACAGATGTAATTCCCGATATATTGTGTATTGCTAAAGGGATGGGTGGAGGATTTCCAATTGGTGCATTTATTTCATCATGGGAAAACATGAATAAATTAACTTTTAATCCAAAATTAGGGCACATTACAACTTTCGGGGGTCATCCAGTAAATTGTGCTGCCAGCTTGGCTACTTTAAAATATATTTTAAAAGAGAAAATAATTGATAGTATTGAAAGTAAAGAAAAATTATTTAGAACCCATTTAAAGCATAAAAAAATTAAAAGTATTTCTGGCAAAGGATTAATGTTATCTATAGATTTATATGACAATAAGCATACAAATAAAATTGTTGAAGATTGTATGAAAGATGGGCTACTTTTATTCTATTTTCTATTTAATGATTGTTCAATTAGAGTGACGCCACCATTAACAATATCTAATAAGGAAATAGTCAAAGGATGTAAAATAATTATTAATAATCTTAATAAAATCTAACTTCTATTTTCTTTATCTGAAAGCATTGGAACGAAAGAAAACTTTCCATGTTTAGTTATTCTTAAATCTGAATCTGAAATTTTTTCAATTAAATGCATTATTTGTACTTCTCCATCTCCAACTGGAGCAACCATCTTGCCTCCAATTTTAAGTTGTTTTAAAAGCTCATCTGGAATTGACGGAGCTCCGCATGTAATTAGGATTCTATCAAATGGAGCAAATTTTGGAAGACCTTTATATCCATCTCCATAAATAAACATACATTGATAACCAATAGTTGGTAAAAAATTTTTAGTTTTTACAAAAAGTTCTTTTTGACGCTCTATTGTATGAACATTTACATTTAATTCACTTAAAACTGCAGCTTGATAACCTGATCCTGTTCCAATTTCAAGAACCTTTAGATGAGGTTTTAAATCAAGAAGGTCTGTTTGAAAAGCAACGGTGTAAGGCTGTGAAATTGTTTGACCAGAACCTATTGGAAAAGCTTTATCCTGATAAGCAAAATTTATAAATGCATTATCCATAAATAAATGCCTTGGTATGTTCATTATTGCATCTAATATATTATTATTATTAATACCCTTACTTCTTAAATTATCAACTAATTTTTTTCTTAAACCTTTATGTAAAAAACTATCTTTCATAGAATTATAATAATAATTGTTTAAAGTGTATTTTTGAAAATAGCTATTACAAAAAAAATATATAAAGTCCAGTATTTATAAATGAGAACCAAAATATAATACACATAAGATTGTTAACTCATAGATATGTTAAATAAATTTATTTTACTTTTTATATTATTGTTTTGTTTTGCCTGTACTAAAAATGAAGAAATACCTTCATATCTAAAAATAGATAGTGTTAACTTGAACTATGATTCAAATTTTGGTTCAAATACCGAAAATATTACTGATGTATGGGTATTTGTCGAAGATAATCTTCAAGGAGTTTATGAAATACCTGTAGAATTTCCAATATTGGAAGAAGGTCAAAAAAATATTAGAATAAAGGCAGGAGTTAAAGCAAATGGTATTGCATCTACAAGAATCCAATACCCTTTCTTCACAAGCTATTTTGATACTATTAATTTAGTTAAAGAAGAAAGTACTACTTTAATTCCAACTTTTTCATATAATAGTTCTTTTGAAGCAATAATAGAAGATTTTGAAAATTCTGGAACTATTATTGATTCAACTTTAAATAGTGAAATAGACTTCTCTGTAGAAAATGAAATGCAAAACAATTTTGCATTTGCCAGTTTGCAAACTCCTAATATTATTTTTGAAGTTGCAACTCAAGATTTAGATCTACCTCAACAAGGAGCACCTGTTTACTTAGAGCTTGATTATAAATCAACTACCGAATTTCTGGTTGGTATGTATATAAATTATCCTCAAAGTGTACTTAAAAGTGACTTAGTTTGGGTTACAGCCAAAGAAAATTGGAATAAAATTTATATCAATCTTACTCAAACTGTAAGTGAAAATATAGGAGCTGAATCATTTAAAGTTTTTATAAATATGAGGAGAAATGATCCAAATAGTAGTGAAGAAATTAGTTTTGATAATATTAAAATTTTACATTAAAAAATAAATTATGAATAAAATTACAATAATTGGAGCGGGAACCATGGGTAATGGTATTGCTCATGCATTTGCTCAAAAAGATTATGAAGTAACTATTGTTGATATTTCTGAAGAAAGTTTATCAAAAGCAATAAATACGATAACTAAAAACTTAGATAGAATGCTAGCTAAAGAAAAAATATCAAATGATGATAAGTTGAATACATTAGCAAATATTTCTACTACAACTGATTTTAGTTCTGGAGTGAAAGAAAGTGATTTAGTTGTAGAGGCAGCAACTGAGAATGTAGAACTTAAATTAAAAATCTTTAGAGATTTAGATAATTTATGTAAAGCTGACACAATTTTAGCTACTAACACATCATCTATTTCAATTACACAAATTGCTAATGTTACTAATAGAAAAGATAAAGTTATTGGAATGCATTTTATGAATCCTGTTCCTATTATGAAACTTGTTGAAGTTATTAAAGGAAAGGAAACTTCTGATCAAGTTACAAGCCTTATTATGGATCTTAGTAGAAAACTTGATAAAATACCAGTAGAAGTAAATGATGCACCTGGTTTTGTTGCTAATAGAATTCTAATGCCAATGATAAATGAGGCAATTCATACATTAAATGAAGATGTTAGTAGTGTAGAAGGAATTGATACTGTGATGATTCTTGGAATGTCGCATCCAATGGGTCCATTACATTTAGCTGATTTTATTGGATTAGATGTATGTTTGTCTATATTGGAAGTCATGTATGATGGATTTAGTGATGAAAAATATAAACCTTGTTCACTTCTTATTGATTTAGTTAATAATAATAATCTTGGAATTAAAACAGGCAAAGGCTTTTATGATTATTCAGATGGACCAAGAAATAAGAAAGTTTCTTCACAGTTTATTAAATAAATGTCCAATAACAACGAAAATAAAGCTTTAGCGCCATTTAGTTGTCAATTTAGTCCCCAAGTACCAGAATTACTGCAAAACCTTAATTGCACAATTGCAATATCTACATATCAAGCTGGAAAATTAGTTTTTATATCTGCAAAAGATGAAGATTCATTAATTCAACTTCCAAGGAATTTTAATAAAGCAATGGGAATTGCTGAAGATTTTGAAAATCAAAAACTTGCTGTTGCCTGCCGAGATGAAGTTATCTTATTTAAAAATTCTATTGAACTTGCTAATTATTATCCAAAAAGTCCAAATAAATATGATGCTTTATATATGCCAAGAATTACTTACCATACTGGAGCAATTGATATTCATGATTTAAGTTTTGGTTTAAATAGTGAAATATACGCTGTGAATACTCTTTTTTCTTGTATTATAAAGTTAGATAGCAATTACAGCTTTACTCCTATATGGTCTCCACCACAAATAGATAAAATAACTTCTGAGGATAGATGTCATTTAAATGGAATGGCAATGAAAGATGGAAAGCCAAAATATGCTACTGCATTTAATAATGGAAATTCACCTCAGAGCTGGAGAGAAAAAGTAACTCAATCTGG
>CAZJXE010000065.1:0-5895 GCA_964549835.1 uncultured Weeksellaceae bacterium | reverse complement strand
AATACTATTATAATTATTTTTAAAGTAAACAATAAAAACATATATATTTGTTATATCTATATGAAAAATATTGCAATAATTACTGGAGGAGATTCAGATGAATATGAAATTTCATTAAAAAGTGCTGAGACAGTTTTTAAAAATATAGATAGATCAAAATTTAATCCATATATAATTGAGATAAAAAATAATATATGGAAATTAAAAGTAAATAATTCTTATAAAGTTATTGACAGTGAATTAAAATTAACAATAGATAAAGAAAAAATAATATTTAAAGACGTATTTATGGCTCTTCATGGACCTCCTGCTGAAAACGGTGAGCTTCAGATTTTGTTTGAAAAACAAAATATTAATTTCACGTGCTGTGGGTCCGAGATATCAGAACTAACATTTAATAAGTTTAAATGCAATAAGGTCCTAAAAAATCTTGGATTTAATATTGCTAAATCTATTTTAATTAAATCAGAAAACTATACTCAAGAAGAGATTCTTAAACAGGTTGACCTTCCATTTATTGTAAAGCCTAACCAAGCAGGTTCAAGTAATGGAATTAGTTTAGTTAAAAATTTATCTGAATTAAAAAAAGCCACAAGTTTAGCTTTTAAACATGATAATGAAGTAATTATTGAAGAATATATAGATGGTACCGAAGTAAGTTGTGGTGTCTTTAAAATAAAAGAAGAAATTATTTTACTTCCAATAACAGAAATTATAAGTGAAAACGAAATCTTTGATTATGAAGCAAAATACAATAATAAATCAAAAGAAATAACACCAGCAAGAATAAGTAAAATACTAACAGACGAAATTCACTTAATATCAAAAAATATATATGAAAAAATTAATTTAAGAGGCATGTGTAGGATAGACTATATAATTAAAGAAAATAAGGCATATGTAATTGAAATAAATACAATTCCGGGACTTTCTGAAAAAAGTATTTTTCCTCAACAATTACAAAAAGCAGGTTATAATTTAAAAGAAGTTTTTACAATCTGCTTAGAAAATTAAATCAATTAATAATATATTAGCAAAAAATTTGGTATGAGTAAAACAAAAAACGAAGAAAGAAGAGAAATTGTCAATAAAAGACTTGCTGAAATAATTGACAAGGATGTTATTCCAAAAAAAGAGAAGGTAGAAGAAGTAATTTCAAATGAAATTCCTGCAAATCCAGTTACTTCAAATAAATCACCAAACAAATTAAAAACTTATCTTGTAAGAATTGGAATTGTTTTAGTTCTATTTTTTGTTTTAAAAAGCATTGATTTTAGTAGTATTTTTGACTCATCCTTAGATGTAACCAAAAGTAAAGATGAAGTTAAGGTTGAGGCTAAAATTAACGTACCTGCCACTGATTCTAAAACTACATATAACTTTAGTTTTAATAAAGATAATCACATAATAATTTTTGGTAATTACCAATCTGAAGAGGATGCTTTAAAGGAAAAGCAAATCTATTCTGAAAAATTTGTTGAATTCTCAATTAACCATTTTTATCTTCCAGAGAAATCAAACTCAAAAGAAAAAGTGTATAAACTCTATTTAGGACCTATCAGTGGAAAAGCAAATGCTAAACAATGGTCAAGACTAATTGAAATAGAAAACGAACTTGTAAGTTTTTAAATAGATTCTTTAAATGGATTTCTTTGAATCCAACTTTTCGGTTTAATATTTTTTAAAAACTCTTTTAATAATATAGCAACAAACTTATTCTGTGCTTTAAAATAAACATATGATCTTTTTGGCACGGCACCAAAATTACTTTTAAATTCATTTGCTGTTCTACCAAAAATCACATTTTTATTCTTGTTTTTTATTGCATTATTGATCGCTTCACACAGTATTCTCTCATAAATAGAATGTTTTTTATTTAAATTATAATTAATACCAACGAAATATGAATATAAATTTTCATTATTTAAAAACTCAGAAGAAAAGGCAACCATCTGATTATCTAAAAAATAACCATACACATTAAAACTATCAAAATCCGAAATTATTGATTGAAAAAATTCAACATTAAATTTAGGTCCTTGAAACTTATTAGTTTTAATTACATCATTAAATAAATTTTGCATTTCAGATTTATATGTAGACAAATCAGATCTTGTCAAAACTCTTATTTTTAAGCTATTACTATTTTTAAAAATAGTATTTATTTTTTTGCGATATTTTGTTTTTAAATCAGATTTATAAGAATTAAAATCATTCCATTTAGATGAAATTGTTAATTTCATATCCTCCTCAATTTCTACTTTTACATAATCTTGTAAATAAAAATTATTTTTAGAATTTTGAAACAAATAATCTGGAATTACAACAAAATTTATTTTTTTTTCATTTGTTACTTTAGATATTATTTTTTCTAAACTAAAGTTTTCTTTTATGTCAAATGAAGACGCGTTTGTTATTTGAGAATTAGTTAAATAAAAAAAATTAAAATCAAAAAGACCAAGAATGAATCTAAAAATAAAGTTTTTTGAATAGTTTTTTAAACCTTGTAATTTAACATTAAATATATTACCATAAAATCTATTCTTCCCATTTACTATAAATAAATGTTCAAAGTTTTTATGATATTTTGAAAATTGAGTTAAAAAATTATAATTAACAAATAAGTTATCATTATCAAAATATTTTTCCCAAGTATCTTTTTTAAGTTTTGATATATCATTAAAAACCTTTAAATCCATTTAAGAAATATTTAAAACGGTGATCTCGGGCATTATACCAACTCTACCTGCATAAGCTAAATTACCTACACCTGTATTCACATAAATGAATTTGTTTGATTTATTATATAGACCTGACCACTGTTTATATCTCCACTGTACAGGACTCCATTTAATACCAGGAATATCTATACCAAACTGCATCCCATGAGTATGTCCAGCTAACTGAAGATCGATTCTTTTATTGAAATCAACAACCTGAGCAGTCCAATGTGAAGGGTCATGAGATAATAAAATAGTTGGATATTTTTCATCTACATTAAGCATTGCTTTTTGTAGATCTCCATCTTTATTAAAATTTCCTGCTCCCCAATTCTCAACACCAACTAAATTAAATTTTTGATTTTCAATAATTATTTCTCTTGATTCATTTAGCAAAAGATTAAAACCCATCTCTTTATGGATGTTGAGCATATTATTAAAATTATCTTTCCATTGTTGTGTATTTCTTTTCCATCCTACATAATCACAATAATCATGATTACCTAAAACTGAAAAGTTGCCATACTTGGATTTTATTTTTTTTAAAGTATTTACATAAGGAATAGCTTCATTATGATAATTATTTACCAGATCTCCTGTGAAAACAACCATATCAGGTAACTCATTATTAATTAACTCAACAACATCTTCTAATTTTTTTATTGAATTAAATGAGCCAAGATGTAAGTCTGAAATATGAACAATTTTAAAATCTTTTAATTTATCACTCCAATTTTTTAATTTTAAATCAATATGCTTTGTCTTAAAATTATATCTTCCAAATAAAATTCCTCCAAGCATAGTTATAAATAAAGTAGATCCAATAAGCAATGAAGATTTTTTCAAAAATTCTAATCTACTAATATTAAACAAAGAAATTTTATCAGAATCAGAAACTAAAAATTGAAAAATAAATCTTAAAAACCTTAAAAAATCATCTAGTATAATAGGAAAAAGGGCAAAAAATTTAGAAATAAATACGATAAACATGAAGCTACTAACCAAAATTTCATTATTAAAATGAACAGAAGGAGTTCTTCTTTCAAAATTGACAAAAACATATATAATTATTAGATAAATAATTAAAGATATTAGCCAATAAATAACATTGAAAATTTTGTTTGACAGATTTCCTTTTCCAAAAACAGGTGAAATTGAAGTAAAAAGATAAAAGTCAAGTACTAAGAAAAATGCAATGAAAAATAACAATCTTGTTATCATATTTTAAAAAAAATAAGAAAATTTAAAGTTGCAAATTTAAATAAAAGAAAAGGGAAAAATGGTTAAATATTAAGTTACTGCAGACTTAGACATTGTATTATTTAACAAAACAAGTAATTGAATTATTTTGTAGAAGACATAGTCATAAATTTTTAAAAAGAAAGGAAAATCATTTCTTCTAATATCCAATAACACAGCAACTCTTGTTTCCTTTGTTTCATTTCTAACTTCATGAACATATGTATCATCAAACATAACCCCTTTTCCTTCTGTCCATGTGTATGGTTTATTATCAACAAAAAGTTGACAATTGCCTTCTTTTGGTACAGAAATAGCTAGCTGATACCTTAGAATCCCTTTGTAGGGCCCATTGTGAGGTGGAATATGCTTACCAGGACTTAAAAAAGAAATAGAAATACTTGAAACACTTTTAAAAGGCTTAAATAAATTTACAATCTTTGGGCAAAGTTTTGTGTTGTGTTTATTCCAAAATCCGTAGGTCTTAACTAAAAACATATTCCATGCAATTCCATCATTGGCAGAAATAAATTCTTGACCATCATCTACATCATGAAATTTTGGCAAGGAGCTTGTTTTTTCTAAAATAGTTTTAATCTCATCCCTTATCATGGTCCAGTTTTCCTCCAATATTTTATGTTCAGGAAAAACTTTATCGGCATCTAAATAAGGTGGATTTGATAAAAATTTGTTATAAAGTTGAAGATTCCAGTCTCTTAACTTTATAAAAAAAATGTTTCTATTTTTTTGATATTGACCCATGTAATTAAATTATCAAAACAAAAATAAATATTAATTAATAAAATCCTATGCTTTACATAGTAAGTTTAGAATAACTATAAATAAGCTAAACTTTAAATGCTTTGTGGGGTCTTAATGTTTTCTTAATAATTTCTAAATATGATTCTTCCAAAATAACATAAGTAATTGATGAATTCTCCGAATTAGATTCAGAACCAGTTCCATGATTAATAATGTTTTCTTTAATTAGAAACTCTTTTAAATGATTTAAGTGGTGAATCGATAGTTGCTTGGAATCTGGACCATAAAACTCCCAAACAAACTTTAGCTTAGACATTAACTTATATAACTTTTTTTCCTTTATTTTCTCCGTCCATCCAATAATTATCTTTTACCTCTCCAAGATATTTGACAATTTTATTTTGAAATTGCTCTAAAGCTAGCATGGCTTGTTCTTTTGTCTCTCTCATTATTCTTGTAGACTTATTTGAGCCTTTTACTTTTAACTCTAAGTAAAAACCGTTTTTTAGTCCTTTGGCTCTTGTTGTTGGTCTTCCTCTGCTTGACATGAATTTAATTATTTATTAATAAACGTAAAACACAAGAATATATTATTGTTTTCAATAATATCAAAAGACAAAATTGCGCTTCGCACAAATATAGAATAATTATTTAAACATAAAATTACTGATCAAAGAATGGAAATGATGAACCCCCTTTTCCATCCTTGGGGAAAATCTTCCATGTTTATAAAATCTAGAGCCAACTCCTTTTTGAACACGTTGAACAATTTCTTCATCTTCAAGTTCAACTTTATCTAAATCAGCACCTGCTCCAATATTCAATTTACTTTCATCCCAGACAAATGAAATAAACTCAATTTTAGTCTTTTTAGTCTCAATGGGTTTAACAATATTAACTGATAAACCCCAAGGATAAAAATTAAACATCATATTAGGAAAAACCCAAAAATAATAAGCAGCAATATTTTGTCCAAAATCAATTGAATCTTTTGGGATATCAAAACATATATCATTTTCCTCTGCATATCCTATTTGAAGATTAGAATATTCAAATATTTCAACGTCATATTTTTTATAATCTAAAGTTGCATTTAAATCTTTGTGAATAAATGGAATGTGAAAACCTTCAAGATAATTATCACAATATAATGCCCAATTGGCATCTATTTCAT
>CAZJXE010000064.1:0-6045 GCA_964549835.1 uncultured Weeksellaceae bacterium | reverse complement strand
AACCAAACTATTAGTAATAAGAAAATGACAATTACTCAACCAATTGTTGAGATATTAGAAGCAGAATATGATTTTGGTGATATTAAACAAGGAGAAAAAGCAACACATAATTATAAAATTAAAAATATTGGTAATGCTGATTTGCTAATTAGTTCTGCAAAGGGGAGTTGTGGTTGTACAGTTCCTGAATGGCCAAAAGACCCAATAAAACCGGGTGATCAAGCAAATATAAAAGTTACTTTTGATAGCAAAGGAAAGACTGGTAAGCAAAGTAAAAGAGTAACTTTAATGACTAATGCAATTCCAAATGTTAAAATATTAACAATCAAAGGAAATATTCTTACAGATAAAAAATAATATATAATAAAATGATTTTACTACAAGCACAATCTGGGACAGCTTCATTAATTATGTTTGCACTGATTTTTGTTGTGATGTATTTTTTTATGATTCGTCCTCAAATTAAAAAACAAAAAGCAGAAAATAAATACAGAGAAGCTCTTAAAATGGGAGATAAGATAATTACAATTGGCGGAATTCATGGAAAAATTATTGAAATGGGAAAAGCTTCAGTTGTGATTGAAGTTCATGGTGGGTCAAAAATGAAAGTCTTAAAATCTGCAGTTTCTATGAGTGGAGAAGCAGGTATTGATTCAAAAAAATAATATTAAGGAACAAGTATGTTACAACTTATCGGATAGTGATCCGATAATTCGTATTTATTTTTTTTATAATTATATGATTTATATTTTTTACTATGTAAAATATAATCAATCCTTAAGGTAGGAATCCCAACATAAGAATTTCCTATTCCAATTCCAGATTCTTGAAAAGCATCAGCTAATCCTTTTTTAAGATTGGAAAAAGTATATGAAATAGGAGTATCATTAAAATCTCCACACACAATTACGGGATAAGGAGATTTATTTATGTGTTTTTTTATTTTTAAAGCTTCGCTTACTCTATTTTGATATGACAATTTCATTGATTTTACCCAATTTGACTGAAGGTGGATGTTATAAATTCTTATGGTATCATTTAATACAATATCCTTATAAATACATATATTTTTGCTTTTTATATAGCCTGATTTAATAACTCTATATTTAGTTAAAATCTGAAGCTTATTATCATTATGTTTTTTTTGATTATAAAAATCAAAAATTGTTTCTGTTTTGTTAGTTAGGTTAAATTCTTGTATACATAAGATATTTGGTTTTTCTTTTTTAATTGCATCTAAAATTTTATTTTCAATATTATTATCTTTTATGTTCTCATTTTGATTAAACAGTCTAACATTGTAAGACATAATATTTATCAACTGATCAAATTGATGTTTTTTGTTTTTTTGTAATTCGTTAAACTTCTCTTGATCTAAGATATTCTTTTGATTTGCTATAATACTATCTATGTGAGATGTTCCTAATAGAATAATTACAAGATTTGCCCAAAAATATTTTTTCCAACAGAAAATCCAATATATTCCAAAAATAGTATTGATAATAAGTAAAGCAGGAAAAAAAATACCTAGCAGAGATATGTGCCAGAAAAAGTCAGGATGTACTTTTGGCACTATATATGAAATAAGAAGAAGTAACAATAAAACAGAGTTTATTATAAATAAAATTCTATTTAAATTTTTTTTAATCATTTTTATTTTTTGCTAGATTTAAATAAAAGTTCTTTTTCTTTATCATTTAAACTATTATAACCAGATTTTGATATTTTTTCTAAAACAATATCTACTTCATTTACTTCTTTTTTAGATTTTGTTTTTTTTGTTTTTGGATTTTTAAAAACACTTATAAAATCATCTATAAATGACTTTTTTTTATTTTCAATTTGTTTAATATAAATATATCCAAAAATTGCTCCTCCAATATGGGCAATATGACCACCAGCATTTCCTTTGGGAATACTTAAAAAGTCTAAAATGATAAAAAATAGTGCTATATGTTTAAGTTTTATATATCCAATAAATGGTATATTAATTTGGTAATTTGGGATTTTTGTTGAAATCGCAACAAAAATAGCAAGAACAGAAGCTGAAGCTCCAAGAGCTTTTGCACTTTGACTATAAGGGATAAGAGCAGGAAAATAATTAAATGCAAAAACAAAGAAAATACCTCCAAATAATCCTCCTAGAATATATATATTAACTAACTGTTTTTGATTTAAATATTCTAAAAATAATTTTCCTCCAAAGTGTAGCCAAAGCATATTAAACAAAAGATGGATGAAGCTTTCATGCAAAAACATATAAGTTAAAATACTCCATGGACGTTTTATAATTTCAGATGTATTGCTTGGTAGCATTAGGTTCTCTGAAAATGATGCAAAATCAATTAAAAATAAGCTTGAAAAAACAGATAAAATATTAATTACTAAAAAGATAATAACATTTATGTAAATTATTTTATTCAAATAATTTGCTGTTCCAAACTCTTTATTTAATGTTTTTAAAATTTTCATTTTAAAAAAAAGTTGTGTTTTTCTTCCAATATTTAATTAGAAAATAACCAAAAATCATTCCGCCTAAATGTGCAAAATGAGCAACATTATCTGCAGGATTATTGCTGATTCCTGCATAAAGCTCAAGAATTCCATAGCCTATAACAAAATACTTTGCTTTTATAGGAATTGCAAAGTAAAGATATAACAGAGCATTTGGGAAAAGCATTCCAAATGCAAGAAGTAGACCAAATACAGCTCCAGATGCTCCAACTGTTGGAGTAATGATTAGCTGTGTAAGTTTTTTAGATAATGGAACAGAGGGACTATATCTTCCTTCAATTGCAATGTTGACTAATTCAGGGATTTCATTACTTATACTAATTATTTGATATTGACTGATCATTAGATGAATAAATGCAGCTCCAACTCCTGTAATCATATAATAAATCAAAAATCTTTTTTGTCCCCAAATATTTTCCAAAATTTTACCAAACATCCACAAAGCAAACATGTTAAAGAAAAGATGAGTAAAGTTAGCATGCATGAAAAGATGCGTTATCAGCTGATGAGGTCTAAAATCAGTTGATTGAAATTGATGTAGTCCCAAAATTTTAACTAAATCAATTCCTAAATTACTTAAAGAAATAGTTGCAAGAAAAAGCAGTCCATTAATAATCAATAAGTTCTTGACAACAACAGGTAATTCATTAAAATTTCCTGGCCTATACATTATTTAAAAAACTTGTTTATTTCATTAATATCTAAATTCATAATGATTGGTTTTCCCTTTGGAGAAAAGTTTGGATGTTCACATTTCATGAGTTCATCGTTCATTTTTTTCATTTGTTCCATGTTTAAGGAAACGTTTTTGTCTATTTTCATTAATTTTGATAAAGATAATGCTAATTTATTTTTATTGTTATTTTCTAAAGACTCTAAATTTTGATAATCATCAATTAATTCCAGGATTGATTCTTTTAAATTTAGTTGCTTTAAATCAGAAGGAAGTCCAAGAAAGTTTATAATATTTTCTTCTTTGTGTTCAAATAAAAACCCAACAGATTTTAAATTTTTTTCTATTTCCTTAAAGATTTTATATTCCTTGTTTGATAAAGATATTGAAATAGGAAAAGCTAATTTTTGAGAGTCATTTAAAGTTTTTTCAATTGATTTGAGGTAGTATTCATACAAAATTCTTTGATGAGCTCTTGTTTTGTGAATAATTTGGATTTCATCATTACCAATTTTTAAAAATAATTGTGATGATATTTTTATAAAATTATAACTTTCATCAAATTGTTTTTCATCAATAATTTTAAATTGTTCATTTTCAATATTATTTTTTAACGAATTATCCATTTTTTTAAATGGATTGTAATTAGGATCTACTTTAATTTTTGGTTCACTTACGTTTTTATTTATATTAATATCAATATTAAATGAGTTTTCTTGTAAAAAATCAATACTTGGTGAAATGTTATATTCACCTAAAGATTTTTGAACAGAAGATCTTAAAATTGCATATATTGACTTTTCATCTTCAAATTTTATTTCTGTTTTTGTTGGATGAATATTAACATCAATTTTTTCAGGATTTATTGATAAGTTTATAAAATATGATGGATAATATTTTTCGCTTATTAAACCTTCAAATGCTCTAGAAACTGCATTCTGAATTTGGTAGTTTTTTATAAATCTTTTATTTACAAAAATATATTGTTCCCCTCTTGTTTTTTTTGCATATTGTGGTTTGCAAATAAAGCCATCTATCTTAATTAGATCTGTATTTTCTCTTGTAGGTACTAAATGTTCATTATTTTTCAATCCAATAACATTAACTATTCTTTGTCGAAAGTTATTTTTTTCTAAATAGAATACTTCTTTTTCATTGTGAATTAATTGCATTTTACAATTTGGGTTTGAAAGAGCTATTCTACTGAACTCTTCAATTATATGACGCATTTCTACATTATCAGATTTTAAGAATTTTCTTCTTGCTGGAATATTATAGAAGATGTTTTTAATTTTAATAGATGTTCCGCTTTTACAAATATGTTCAGTTTTATTTTTTATGTTTCCACCTTCAATAATAATTTTTGTGCCAATTTCTTCATCATGAAGTTTTGTGTCAAGTTCCACATGAGAAATTGATGCGATTGATGCCATTGCTTCACCACGAAAACCCATAGTTTGAATTGCAAATAAGTCATTGGCTTTTTTAATTTTTGATGTTGCATGTCTTAAAAAACATTTCTCAACATCATTGATACTCATTCCACATCCATTATCAATAACTTGTATTAGTGTTTTACCGGCATCCTTAATAATTAGTTGGATTTCACTTGCACCAGAATCTATAGAATTTTCAAGTGTTTCTTTAACAACAGAAGCAGGTCTTTGAATTACCTCTCCAGCGGCAATTTGATTTGCAATGTGCTCAGGTAATAGATTTATAATATCCAATTGATTAGCTGTATTTACTTCAAAAAATAGTATGCTAACAAAGATAGAAGAATAATTATAAAAATAATTCTTTTATTTCTTCCTTTTATGGATTTTGAATCATGAATTCTTTTAAATCGTAATGTTTTTTTTTTGTTTTCTTTTTCATTGTAATATCTAGGTTGAAAATTAAATTTCGCAGCCTGAATTTTTTTAAAAAAAGAAGGTAAATTTGGGGCTTTCATCTGTAACAAAAATATAAAAATATATTCTTAAGAAAACGTTAATAAATTGATGGATTCAACTTCTTGAAAAAGTAAAATTAATATCGTGAATTTATATTTTTGTTATTAATGAAAAGAACTATTCTTATTTTATTTTCATGTATTTTTTTTGTTGCAAATGGTTATTCTCAGCAAAGCAAAAACCCCGTTTTTCTTAATCAAAAATCATCATGGGCTGACAGTCTTTTACAGACACTTACATTAGATGAAAAAATTGGTCAGCTTTTTATGGTTATTGCATATTCTAATAAATCAATTGATCATAAAAAAGATATTTCAAGACTTATAAGAAAATATAAAGTAGGTGGTTTGATGTTTTTACAGGGCGGCCCAAAAAGACAAGCTATTCTTACTAATTATTATCAATCTATATCGAAAACTCCCCTAATGATTGCATTAGATGCGGAGTGGGGTATTTCAATGAGATTAGATTCTGCACTCAGCTTTCCTTGGCAAATGACTATTGGAGCAACTAGAGATTCAGCACTTGTTTATCAAATGGGAGAGGAAATAGCACGACAATGTAAGCTTATTGGGGTAAATATAAATTTTGCTCCTGTAGTTGATATTAACTCAAATCCTAAAAATCCTATTATAAATAATCGATCTTTTGGAGAGGATGTCAAAAATGTTTCTTCATTAAGTTTAGCATATATGCAAGGATTACAAGATAATAATATACTAGCTTGTGCAAAGCATTTTCCCGGTCATGGTGATACAGATAAAGACTCACACAAAACATTACCAATTATAAATCATTCTAAGTACAGGCTTAAGAAAATTGAATTAAAACCTTTTGAATATTTAATTGAAAATGGTCTTGGAAGTATTATGACAGCACATTTATATATTCCATCACTAGACA
>CAZJXE010000063.1:0-6115 GCA_964549835.1 uncultured Weeksellaceae bacterium | reverse complement strand
TTGGTAAGGGGTTTAGGTAAGAAAAGTGGTATGAAAATTGATAAGGATAAATACCTGCGAAAAAAAAGATTAATTAAATGGAAGACCTATAATGTTTTAGACAATATTTGTGGATTAGTTGAACTTAAAAAAAATCAAGTAATAAAAAATCATGGTGATCATGCAATTGTTTTTTTTGATGTAGTTTCTTATAAAACTATTTCTGAAAAAGGCCTTTTAACTACTAGTGATTTAATTGATAAGAAAATTATTTTATAAACTTATTTTAAATTTTTATTCGATCTGCATTTCTTACTACAGTATTTTACATTATCCCAATTTTTTTCCCATTTCTTTCTCCATTCAAATGGTCTTTTACAAGTAAAACATATTTTTTTAGGAAGAGGTTTTTTCATAAAAACATATTTTTTTAATTAAAGTTTTGCCTAATAATATTATTTATTAATTTTGCATAACTTTAATAAATAATAATTATGCAAATTACAGTTTTTCTTCAGAATTCAGAGCTTAATTTGCAAAAAATAACATAAAAAAAATGAAAATGATAAAAAATATATTTACTCTATCTGTTGCTATATTATTCTTAGCTAGTTGTGGCTCTGATCCAAAACAAGCTGCTGAGCAGGCACAACCCGAAGTAGTTAAGGAGAAACCTCTTGCTGAATTTAATATTAGAGCTATCGGTAATACTATGGCAGAAATGAAATATGATGTTGAAAACATTACTGTAAAAGAAGGCTCAAGAGTTAAAATTACTTTAGTAAATGAAGGTGTTGATATTGCTATGCAACACAATATACTATTTGTAAATTTTGGTAAAAGAAAAGATGTAGCGGCCAAAGCTGTACAAGCCGGAGGCGATAAAAACTATGTGCCAGAAGACCCAAATTTAATTGCTGCTTCTGATATGGCTCAACCAGGAGAAACTGTAGTACTTGAGTTCGATGCACCAAAAAAAGGAAACTATGAGTTTTTCTGTAGCTATCCAGGTCACTCACAAATGATGCGTGGATATCTTTTTGTCAAGTAATTTTTACTCGTCTACACAATAAAAACCTCATAGAAATATGAGGTTTTTTTTTGACAAAATTTCATATACCTCTTAATTGCAATGCTAAGCATAGTAATTAAACTTTAAGGTTTTAGTTTTGACAAAAACAAAAACATATGAAAAAATTAATTACAATAATACTATCAATTTGTTTTATAACAAATTTGTATTCTCAAACAGAAAAATTATCAGGTCCAAGAGTAGGGTTCACTTTTATTGGAGCTGGACCAATAGCTGATTTCATTAATACAAAAGATTTGGATAAACTTGATAATCCCAATTTTAGTAATATTGGTGAAACAGGAAGCGCTTTTATTACTCAATATGGATGGCAATGGGAAACAAGATTTGCTGATGGATATGATGTTACTGGACTTGTTGAATGGATTTTACTAGTTGGAGGAATAGAAAAAGGACTATTTTTACCATCCTTTTCCTCTCTTGTAGGTATAAGAACTTCAAGTAATTTTGAATTTGCCTTTGGTCCTAATTTATCTTTATCAGGTGTAGGTGCGGTAGTAGCTATAGGAAAAAACTTTAAAGTTGGCGAACTTAATCTTCCTGTTAATATCGCATTTCGACCAGGTATTAAAAGAACAAAAGAATTTGGAGGTGATACTTATTATGATTCAAATACTGGAGAGCTTGTTACTACACAGCAAACTACTGAAGAATATAATAGTGGTTCATTAATTTCTTTAGTTATTGGTTTTAATATTGGAAATTAGTTTTGCAGTGATATATTGAATTCAATTTCTTTATTATCTCTCAAAACTGTACAGTTTATTTGATCTCCTGGGTCAAATTGAATTATAATTTCATTTAATTGACTTACGGTATTGATCTTTCTATCATTAATTTTGGTAATTACATCATAGCTTTTAATTCCTGCTTTTTCCGCTGCGCTATTTTTTAAAACTTTTGCAATAAATACCCCATTTGCATCATCTAAGTCTAATTCTTTAGCAACTCCTGCATTTAAATCAAGAATATGTATTCCTATGTATGCCCTTCTAACTTCTCCAAAATCTTTAAGATCTTCAATTATTTTTTTTACCATGTTTGACGGAATAGCAAAGCCATAGCCTGTATATGATCCTGTGTTAGAGTGAATAGCAGTATTTATTCCAACAAGATCTCCATCGGTATTTACAAGAGCACCACCTGAATTTCCAGGATTTATAGCAGCATCTGTTTGAATAAATGCTTCAATTCCTCCGTCATTTAAAATATTTATTTCTCGAGATTTAGCACTAACTATTCCAGCAGTTACAGTAGAACTAAGATTAAATGGGTTTCCTACAGCTAAAACCCATTGACCTATTTTTAATTCATTTGAGTTTGCGAATTCTAAATATTTTAATTTGCTTGCATCAATTTTTAGCAAAGCAAGATCACTATTTGGGTCTGTTCCTAATATTTCTGCAGTGTAAGTTCTTTTATCATTTAAAACTACTTCAATTTCTTTTGCATCATTTATAACATGCATATTAGTAATTATATATCCATTTTCAGAAATAATTACCCCTGATCCGCTAGCAACTTTTTCTCTGGGATTATTAAAATATCTATTTCCAAAAAATGGATCATAGTATCTGTAAATTTCATCTTCAAGATACTTTGATTTAATGTGAACAACTGATTTTACTGAAATTTCTGCTGCCTTTTCAAAATTTACATAATTTGTTGAGCTTGTTTCTTTACTATCTTTGATTATACTCTCTTCAACAGCATAAACCGGTTCTGAAATTATATTTTGGATAACTATAAATATAATTGCTCCAAAAATCATAAATAGAAAAGCTTTTTTCTTTGTCATAAGTTTATTTTTTTTTAAAACGAGATATATATTAATTTATTTTTAGTGTGTTGTAAATTTAATTTAAACTTAATAGCTAATTAAAATTAGATATCTATTTTTGACAAAATTAAAAACAATAAAAATGAAAATAAAAACAATTTTTAAAATAGTTATTACATTAGGCATATTGCAGATTATGCCATTATTAATTAGCTTATTTTCACAAGAATTTAAAGTTGAATTAACCAGTGATGTTTTTGGAGCGACTCCATCTGCAGATGCAATGTTGATGTTTGAGAATTTCGCATTGGTTCTAAGCTGTGTCTTTATTGGAGTAATATTTCATATGATTGGTGCTTTATCTTTTAGTGATGAATCTACATTAAGGAGACTGTCCTTTTTATATTTTGTATTTTTTGGATTTGTTTCATTAACAGATTTAATTGCTGTTATTCAAGGATCTAATATGACTGCTCCACTTCCTGTAATAATTATGGGGCTTGTTTCACTTTCTTTGCTTTATTATGGATCAAAAAAAGGAACAGCATAATCTATCTAACTAATTAACTTTTAAAACCTTACAATTTTATGTAAGGTTTTTTTTATTTTCAATATAGATTTTAATGAAAAACATATAAACTATTTTTATCTTTACAAAAAAAATCTCATGAAGAAATTTTCACTCCTTATTATAATTTTACTCTCAATTTTTACAACTAATTTGTTTTCGCAAAGTTGTACCCCATATACCATAAATATGTTTGATTCTTTTGGTGATGGATGGAATGGAAATGATTTAACTTTTACTGATTCTACAGGAAATATTTTCTTTTCTACAACTTTGTCATCTGGTAGCGTTGGTTCTGACTCTGTGTGTTTACCTACTGGATGTTTTATAGTTGAGTGTGATGGAGGTTCATGGCAATTTGAAGTTTCATGGGATATAATTGATTCAAGTGGGAATATTGTTCTCTCTGGTGGAGCTCCCTACAGTGGAAATATTGGTACTTGTGTTTTTGGATGCACAGATCCTAATGCATTAAATTACAATCCCTTGGCTCATATTAATTTTGGTTTTTGTTCATACGGATGTATTCTTTCAGACACTAGCGAAAGTTTTGAAAATGGTCAAGGTATTACATGGGTTTCTGATCCAAATAATACAGTTGATTGGACAAATCAAACTGGAGGAACATCTTCTTTTAATACTGGTCCCTCTGGTGCTTTTGATGGGTCGTATTATATGTACACCGAATCGTCTGTTCCTGGACAAAATAGTGAAGCTATAATGTATGTTTCATGTATTGATCCTACTCAATGGTCACAACTTTCATTAGTTTTTGCTTATCATATGTATGGGGCAACAATGGGTACTTTAAGTATTGATGTATCTCCTGATAGTGGAACTACGTGGATTGAAGAATGGACACTTTCTGGAGATCAAGGAGATCAGTGGTATCAAACATTTGTTGATTTAAGTGCATACACCAATGATATTGCAGTTAGAGTTCAAGCTGAAACTGGTCCTTCATATGAATCAGATATTGCTGTTGATTTATTACAATTTATGGAACTTCCATCAGTTGGCTGTACTAACCCTTTAGCAGATAATTATGATTCTACAGCTGTAATTGATGATGGTTCATGTTATTTTTCTAACTGTACTCAGCTTACTTTAAATATGTATGATTCTTGGGGAGACGGATGGAATGGAAATGATTTTGTAATGACTTCTTCAAATGGAACAACTTTTTTTACTACAACTTTAAGCTCTGGATCTTTTGGAACATCATCTGTTTGTGTTCCATATGATTGTTATTCAATAACATGTAATGGAGGATCTTGGCAGGGAGAGGTTTCTTGGGATTTAGTTGATTCTAATGGAATAGTCTTATTATCTGGAGGTGCACCCTATACAGGATCTTTATGTTTACCAGTTATACTAGGATGTACTAATCCATTAGCTGATAATTTTGATTCTACGGCAACTATTGATGACGGTTCATGTTTTTATGGATGTATTGAAGTAGATACTGCTGAAAGTTTTGAAAATGGTCAAGGACTTACTTGGATGCTAGATCCAAATAATACTGTAGATTGGACTAATAGAACAGGAGGAACACCTTCCTTTAATACTGGTCCTTCTGGTGCTTTTGATGGTTCTTATTACATGTATACAGAGGCTTCTTTTGGAGGGAGTAACAGCGAAGCTATAATGTATGTCCCTTGTGTTGACCCAAGTCAGTGGACACAATTAGCTTTTGTTTTTGCCTATCATATGTATGGTGCTACAATGGGAACTTTGAGTATTGATGTATCTCCTGATAGTGGAACTACTTGGATTGAAGAATGGACTCTTTCCGGAGATCAAGGTGATCAGTGGTATGAAGGAATTGTGGATTTAAGTGCATATACATCAAATATCTCTGTAAGAGTTCAAGCTGAAACGGGAACATCTTTCACTTCAGATATATGTATCGATCTCTTAAGATTTATGGAAGCTCCTGCATATGGATGTACTAATCCGCTTGCTGTAAATTATGACTCAACAGCTACTTTTGATGATGGATCATGTTATTATGGTTGTATTGAAACTGATACATCTGAAAGTTTTGAATCAGGACTTGGTATAACCTGGCAAATGGATCCAAATAATGATATTGATTGGACTAATCGTTTTGGAGGAACATCCTCACCACAAACGGGTCCGTCTGGCGCATTTGATGGTTCGTATTACATGTACACCGAAGCTTCTGGAAATGGAAATGGTTATCCAAATATGGAAGCCATCATGTATGTTGAATGTGTTGATCCAACTCAATGGACCGAGTTATCCTTAGCATTTGCCTATCATATGTATGGAGCTACAATGGGAACACTTAGTATTGAAGTTTCACCTGATAGTGGAACAACATGGATTCAAGAATGGTCACTCTCTGGAAATCAAGGTAATCAATGGTATGAAACATATTTAGATTTAAGTGCATATACTTCAAATATCTCTGTTAGAATTAAAGGAGTAACTGGTAATTCATTTAGATCTGATATGGCAGTTGACTTAGTTAGATTTACTGAATATCCAGCTTTTGGATGTACTGATCCTTTCGCTGATAATTATGATTCAACAGCAACTATTGATGATGGGTCATGTACTTATTTAGGATGTACTGATCCATATGCATTAAATTATTGTTCCTATTGTAATGTGAATGATAGTTTATCATGTTTATATTATGCATGTAAAACTGTTGGCTATACTGAAG
>CAZJXE010000062.1:0-6124 GCA_964549835.1 uncultured Weeksellaceae bacterium | reverse complement strand
AAAACAATCCTTTTAATAAAAATTACTACTAGTTATAAAATTTTAAAGATCTTCTAGCTTAAAAAGCGGCTGCAAATATAACCTCTTTTTAATATTTTCAACAATTAAAGAAACATTTTTTTCCTTTCATAAAAATAAATTTAATAAAAGGTTAAAAATCAATTACTTAATCAAGAAAAAAACTTATTAAATATAAGGTTTTTTTATTTAAAAAAAGATCAAAAAATCAAAAAATATTTAGGTTATTAAAACAACAAAAAGAATATATTTGTCTAAAACAAAAAAAAATATAAATGAACGCAAAAGTTAGTATAATTATGGGTAGTACATCTGATATGCCTGTAATGCAAAAAGCAGCAAAGTTTTTAGATGAAATGGAAATTCCTTTTGAAATAAATGCCTTATCAGCACATAGAACACCTGAAATGGTTGAAGAGTTTGCATCTAATGCCCATAAAAATGGAATTAAAGTAATTATTGCTGGAGCTGGAGGAGCAGCTCATTTACCTGGCGTTGTAGCAGCCTTTACGCATCTACCAATAATTGGAGTTCCTTGTAGATCATCTATTTCAATTGATGGATGGGATTCAATATTATCAATTTTACAAATGCCTCCTGGTGTTCCAGTTGCAACAGTTGGATTAGATGGAGCTCATAATGCTGGAATTTTAGCTGCTCAAATCATTGCTGTTGGAGACAGTGAGTTAAGTGATAGAGTTTTAAATTATAAGCAAGGTCTTAAACAAAAAATAATTAAAGCAAACGAAAGCCTAACTGAATATAAATTTAAGTTTAGAACTAATTAAACTGAGCAATTTTTTCAAGATCGTCATAAAATCTTGAATATGATTTGTTTACCACTTCGCTATTGTTAATGGTAATGGGGTTTTTACATTTAATTGCTGCAATTGAAAGTGACATGGCTATTCTGTGATCTAAATGAGAACTTACTTCATTTGCATCTAAAAAATCTTTTCCGGTTATTCTAAAAGAATTATTTTCTTGATTTATATCAACACCTAATTTTGAAAATTCTTTTTTTAAACTTAAAGCTCTATTACTTTCTTTATTAATCAGTCTATCAACGCCATTAATGATGGAATCTCCTTCACAGCATGAAGCTAAGACAATTAGTGGTGGGAAAAGATCAGGATAATCAGTTGCATCAAATACAAAAGGAATTAATTTATCTTTTAAAACGCTTATATAGCTATTATTGATTTTAATTTTAGAACCACATTTTCTTAAAACATTAATAATTTCTTTATCTCCCTGAGAAGAATTTATATTCAAACCATATATATCAACCTTGCCTGAAATTGCAGCACCAACAAAATGAAATGCAGCGCTACTCCAGTCACCCTCTACAACAATTTTATTTTTTTTAAGCTTTTGATTTCCTTTAATTATAAACCTTTCATATGATTTATTTAATATATTAATTCCAAGATTCTTAAGCATTTCAAGAGTTATATCTACATAATTTTTACTAACTAAATTTTTGCAAATAATTTCACTATCACCATTCAAAAAAGGCATAGTAATTAATAAAGCGCTTAATAACTGAGAAGTATTTTGATTATTTAATTTAATTATCCCTGATTTTATTTTTCCATCTATTAAAATTGATTCTTGGCTATTATTTATTTTTATTCCAAGTCTTTCTAATGAAGAAAAATCAAATTTTCTGTTTTTTGCAGTACCTTCTAAATTAATTTTTGTTTGAGAAAAAAATGATGAAAGTAAAACAGAAAATATTCTAGTAGAAAGACCTGATTCTCTAGAATTTATTTCTATATTTTCATGATTTTTAGAGATGTTCCCTGAAACTTTCAACTCATTTTTATTGATTTTAATATCAAGACCTATTTTTTTACATATTTGTATTGCTGTTGTTGTATCTTCATTATTATAATCTCCAACAATAGTAAATTCAGATTTACTAAAACATGAAATTGCTAAAGCTCTTTGAAATATACTTTTTGATGAATTAATTTTTATTGATCCATTATATTTAAAAGGATTAATAATTTTATTCATAAACTATCTTATCAATTGATAGATTAATTATATTGGCCTTACCTATATCTTCTAATACAATAAAATCAATATTTTTTTTCACGGCTTTTTTATCTTTTGAGATAAAAGTTAGCAATTCTGATTTATCAATTTCTGAAATTTCAGTTGGTAAATTAAACTTTTCTAAAAGATGTTTTATTCGCTTAATTTTATCTTTTGCAAGATAGCCTAACTTATTACTTATATGGCAGGCAAAAATAATTCCAAGGCTAATTGCTTTTCCATGTGAAATCTTATTTTTTGACTCAATTGCATGACCAAAAGTGTGACCAAAATTTAATTTTTTTCTCTGTCCTAGATCTTTTAAATCTCTAGAAACTAGATTTAATTTAATTGATATTGACTCTTTTAAAATTTTAGAAAAAAACTTTTCTGATTTATAATCAATATCTATCTTTTCTAAAAAAGAAAATAATTTTGACGAACCAATACAGGCGTGTTTTATTATCTCAGCAAAACCGTTATAGTATTCTTCTAATTCAAGTGATTTTAAAAATGATAAATCAATAATTATAAAGTCAGGCTCGTTTATTGTGCCAACAATATTTTTAATGCTATTGAAATTAACACCATTTTTACCCCCCAATGATGCATCAGTTATTGATAATAATGTTGTAGGGACAAATGCAAAATTTATCCCTCTCATGAAAATTGAAGCGATAAATCCAGTAACATCACAAATAATACCTCCTCCTACACCAATTAAATAAGAGGTTTTATTTGCACCTAAATCTAAAAGTTTTTCAATTAAAATAGAAGAGTATGATAATGTCTTTGAGGATTCATCGGCAGGTATTACTAAAACATTTTCTAATTTATTGAAAGAATCAAAATAAATGTCATAAATTTTAGAATCTATTAAATAAAATAAATTGTCTAAATCTGATTTTTTAATATAATTATGAAGATTTAGAAAACTTTCATTAAAATAAATTGATGAATTTGAATAGCTTATTTTTTCCACAGATGAAATGTATAATCACACAAAATTAATTAATTCTGTCACTTAATAAAGCTATCTTTGTCATATGAAAGAAAAGAATTTCTACATGTTGGCTAAAACAATGTATGGTCTAGAAGAAATTCTTGCTGATGAACTCAAAAATCTTGGAGCTCAAAACATTAAAATTCAAAATAGAGCGGTAAGTTTTAAAGGTGATACTGGCTTTATGTATAAAGCAAACTTGAATTTGAGAACCTGCTTGAGAATTTTAAAACCAATTCAAACTTTTCAAGCTCATAATGAAAAAGAACTCTATAAAAATATTCTAAAAATTGATTGGGAGAAATACCTAACAACTGAAAGCACATTTGCAACTCACGCTACAACAAATTCTGAAGTTTTCAATCATAGTAAATATGCATCTTTATTAGTAAAAGATGGCATTGCAGATTATTTTAGAAATAAATATGATAAAAGGCCTAATGTTGATCCTGAAAATCCTGATCTTACTATTAATCTTCACATAAATAAACATACATGTACAGTATCACTTGATAGCTCTGGAGAATCTCTTCACAAAAGAGGATATAAACTTGATACAATAATAGCGCCTATGAACGAAGTGTTAGCTTCAGGGTTAATTTTATTAAGTGGGTGGAACAAACAGGATAATTTTCATGACCCTATGTGTGGATCTGGCACATTGCTTATTGAAGCTGCAATGATTGCATACAATATACCTGCAAATATTTTTCGAAACAAATTTGGATTTGAAAGCTGGAAAGATTTTGATAGTGAGTTATTTGAAAAAATTAAAGATGTTTCTTTAGATAAAGAAGTTGACTTCAAAGGAACAATTACTGGTGGTGATAACTTCCAAAAAGCTATTAGAATTTCAAGAAAAAATATTGAAAATGCATTGATGTTTGAAAATATTAAAGTAAAAAACGAAGATTTCTTTGAAACCTCAATAAAAGAAAATTCATTTGTAATTTTCAATCCTCCATATGGAGAAAGAATTGAATTAGGAATTAATGAGTTTTACGAGAAAGTAGGTGATTCTTTAAAAAACAATTATAAAAACTGTACTGTATGGATTATTTCATCTGATTTAGAAAATATGAAAATGATTGGACTAAAACCAACAAAAAAAATAAATCTAATGAATGCAAATTTAAAATGTAGTTTTAGAGAATTTAAAATTTACGTAGGCAGTAAAAAAAGCAAATACAAAGAAAACTAATCTAGTTCCAATGCTTTTTCTAAAGAGATTTCCTTACCATTTAAAGTGGAAATAATAAAAGCGTCACTAAAGCCTATAGACTTAATCATTTGAAGTTTTGATGCAGCTGAAGAATACTCCTGAAAATTTTCTGAAAAATATTTATAAAAACTTCCTGAAGGTTGTTTTCTCACATTATTGATTTCACTCATCATTGAAAGGTCTGATGCAGATAATATCTCAGGGAAAACGCCTATTTGAACAAAAAACAACAAGTCATTTATCTTCTCTTTTTTCTTCTCAACTTCTATAATCTTTTTAGTTGTAGCTTTGGATTTTTTTGCAGTATTTTTTTTAGAAATTGATTTACTTAATGGAACTCTTTTACCGTCTTTAAAAGTTACAACAAATGCATCATCAAAACCTCTTGACCTCATCTGTGATCTATAATTAATTGCATCAGAATAATTATTGAAAGATCCAGTCATATATCTAACTAAACCATCATTTCCTTTAAACGAGACAACATTATCAACACCTTCAAATATTTTTTCAGATAACTTAATGTTAAAAGCACCTATTTGAACTCTATAAACAGTAGATTCAATATTTGCTTGAGGTTGAATTATATCTTCTTTTTCATCATTTGAAATATTTGATGAGTCAATTGGGGTTAATGTTTCATTAGATTCTTCAACCACAGGCTCTTCAATTGCTGAGGGAGGAGTATAAATTGACAAATTGCCATTTTCATATTCTAAAATTGTTAAATTATTAAAACCGCGTTGTTCAAGCTCAAATTCTCTTCCTAATGCATCATCAATAGTTAAATAACTTCCAACAGCATATATTACATTACCATTATTTTCAGTAAAACTCTCTAAATCTTCTAAACTTAATAATCTATTAATCATTCTTGCAGGAACACCATCATTGTAAACTGCAAGCTGAATCTTATAACGAAGACCTAGTTCTTTATCTTTACTACTCTGTGTGTCATATAAGTTATTAAATGCATTAGCTTTTGCAATTAAGTAAGCATTTATAGATTTAAAATCATCTCTTGATATTTCACTTTCATTATAAAAGTTAGCAAATTCTCTAGAAGCTACTTCACCTTGTTCATATTTGCTTTTAAACTGATCCTCTTTCAATGTCTCTCCCTTTTCATTAACGATTGCTCCAGAGAGTGAATTTTTTTCTTTGTCAAGATAATCTGCAATACCGTCATTATCTGAATCTAATGGACAACCTGACTCATCAACCTTAACTCCAGCAGGTGTTTCAGGACAAAAATCATTAACATCTAAAACTAAATCGCCATCTTGATCAGATAAGTCAAGTTTTTCAAAGTTAACATCTGAATAATATTTTTCTTTAAGATAATCTAACTCACTTGGTTTTGGGGTAAATAAATCATAACTAACAGAAAAATTAAAGAAAGCATAATTATCATTAAGTTCCTCAGTTGTTTTATCAATATCTACTTGTGACAAAACAAAATTTACAGATGATTCTAAAGAAATTCTATCAGTCATTCTAAGAGATAATCCAGCTCCAACAGGAATTACAAAGCCAGATTCCTTCTCGGAGTATTGTGATGAAATTTCAGGATTTAAAGTCTTATAATTTATATTTTGTACTCCAAAACTTAAAAAAGGATTAATTATAGATTTACTATTTACACTGTAACTATAATTTAATCCAATGGTACTAAATTCTGATCTAAATTCACTAATTAACAATCCGCTGTTTGGATCAAACTCCTGCTCAAAAAATGAAGATGAACTAGAAAACAAAAATGAAAGTGAAGAATTATCATCTACATGTAACTTCAATCCAGTTAAATATCCAATATCTCCAGATAACAAATTTGATTC
>CAZJXE010000061.1:0-6145 GCA_964549835.1 uncultured Weeksellaceae bacterium | reverse complement strand
TGTCTTCCATCACCAATAAAATTTGATGAAGATGTCCAGTTTTGCGATAATAAAATAGTTGGAAAGAATATAAAAACAAATAGTCTTATTTTCATAATGCAAATTTACGACATAAAAATATTCTAGAATAATTTTCTAGCGTACTTTCTTCCATTCAAAAACTTACCAATAAAAGTTCCTCTAACTAAATAATGATAGCTTAAAAAACAAAGAAAAGTTGAAGCAAAAAACACAAACAGAAATTTTAAAGATGCTGATATTGGCCAAGAGGATATTAAGCCCGGAATAATAGATGTAAAAGAAACATGAATAAGATAAACCCAATATGAGGCATCAGAGAGATATCTCATAAAGGGAGAGTAAGTACTAGTATGTCTAACAAAAAGACCAGTAATTCCAAAAACAAAGAGCCAAACAATTATCGATTTTATAACTACATGTGTTAAAAAACTAAATGAATCACTCATAAAAAAATATAGCGTAAATAATACTACTGCAAGTAATGTAGAGAGCAAGTCATATTTCATAAAAGAATCTAAAAGATATTTTGATCTAAACAAAAACCATCCTATAATATAAAATGAAGAATAAAAAATTAACATATTTAAATCTGGTATAAAAGAAGTAGATGTAATTACAGAATATGTTCCAATAATGTAATAAAGAACTGAAGAAATAGTAGCAAATGTTATTAATCGAATTATTGGTCGTTTGAAAACCCAATTAAAAATTTCAGAAATACTTATTAATATTTTTGGTGTCTTTTGTAAAAAAAATGCAATTATAACAGAACAAAAAGTAATTAATATTAAATAGTATAAAAACCAAAGGTGAAAAGTATATTTAGGTATTAGTAAATCAATGCTAAAGAATGAAGTTATTAATTCAAATGAATTATTTATTCCCATAAAAGCTAAAGTTGTATAACCAAAACCAAAAATAATAGTAGGCCAAAGCAAGAAAATAAAAACTACAAATGGTAAAACAACTCTAAAAAATCTATTCTTTATCATTATTAATGGTTTCCTTTCATAAAATAACATGGAACCAAAGAAACCTGAAACAAGAAAGAAAATTGGCATTCTAAATGAATGAATAATACTTACTATAAAATCATTTGAAAGGTGTGTGAATGAATTTCTTATAGGCCATGAACCAAGGTCTTCATATACTGAATAAGTTATTGCAGAATGAAGAACCAATCCTAAAAGCATCATTATCGCTCTTAAAGAATCTAATGAATGAATTCTACTCATAATAATTATAAAAATAGCTATTCAAAAAACAAAACCTATGTATTGCACACAATTTGAAGAGTATTTAAAAAAAACTTTATACTTATTGAGATTGCAAAACTTTTAAATACTCATTAAATGTATTTAAATCAACTTTTTTATCATCCCAACATTCAAAAGTTAGCAACTCTAGTCTATCATTTATGTTAGATTGAATATAATTACGGTAGTTTTTATAAGAATCATAATCTGTTGAGGTGATAGCATTCCATTTGTTTTGAAAGAAAGATAATGGATTAAACCAATATGTTTTTTTGATTAATCTATTTTTTTCATCATTTTGTTGCTCAATTTTATTTATTGCAGCTATATTCAATTGATTTACAATTGCACTCATACAGTTCCTAACAACAGTTCTATTAACAGTTGTATCCTGAGCATGCTTAGTAGATTTTAAATCAGGATAAATATTTAAAAGCTGATCATTTAATTTCTCTTTAGTAAATTTAAATACATCATATGTATCTTTTCTATTTGCATCAAGAAAGTCTGTCATATAGTTAGTTGGATGCTTGATATTTACAAATTGATGAACAGCACCAGGAATTAAAACACATAAAAAAAGCCATAAACTTATCATCTTAAATGCAATTGAAGTACTACTGTTACTTTTTATAATGATAAAGTAAAATAAAATTATAAAAACAAGAATATAAATATTGGATAATAGAATCAAATTAAAAAGGTCGGAAGTAATTACATTATTAATAAATCCAACACTTAGAAACAAAGAATCAACAGTCACAAGTATTAAAAATACATAAAACATTAATCTATAAAATATCCAAGAGTTGTTGTTTCCTGTCTGAATTGCAATGAGATTATTAAATTTTAAATCCTTTTCTAAACCATTTAAATTATATGTAAGAATAATAAGTAATAAAGGAAGCAGAAAAAGTATTAAAAAAGAAAAATCTATATTTCCATTAACTAATCTTTCATAATTTGATATTTCTTCAACAATATCACCATCAAAAGTAGAACTCCAAATAGAAACCTTTTGATAATAACCATATTGTTCAGCTTGTCCAATTCCTACAGGAAGCAGCTTTGAAGGGTTTTTAATTACATAAGTAGGTGTGTATCTAACTGACCAGTATGGATCGGTTATATCTATCCATGATCTATCTTTTGGTCCTTTTTCTCCATTTTCAAACCAAGTAACCATTTTTGATATCGTTTCATTTTCTTCTAATTGAATATTATCAATTGTTGCAATTTGTTTTTCCTGTAACTCAAAACCATTAAAAATAGAATATACACATGCTAAAACAAAAAATAAAAAGCTTAAAACCTTTGCTTTACTTTTTAGAAAATGTTTTAATTCAAGATATATAATATTTAAATTTCTCATTAAATTTTTATTTTTTTAGAATAAAAAGAAAGAAGAAAAACAGATACAAACGACCAAAATAAAAGAATTAAAATATCAGTAACATATTTTAAATAAAATGTAATAAATTTTGGAGTTATATATTCAAAATCATCTATTGATCGAAAAAATTCATTAGTAGCCTTCCACCCTCTTTCACCAGTTTTAGAACCTCCAAAAGCATACTCATCATTTAAAGTTTTAATAAAAAATCTTCTATAATTTTCTGCTTTTTCTAAAAAATCTAAATGGTGATACAAGTCAGTACCAGCAGTCCCCATACTTAAATTATGTAATGAAGCAAATGGATTAATAATTCCGCTTAATTGATAATTCTTTTTTTGTGATTCTAACTGTTTATATAAATTACCAAAATGTTTATCCCAAACCATATTACCATACTCTTCATCTTCTTGCATTAAGATACCTGAAAAGTTAATTGGCAAGTCAGTAAGTCTTTCTACATTATATTTTTTTAAAGTAGCCTTTTCCAATTCATCTCTACGTTCACCACGAGGATTATGCCCATCAATTCCTTTTGACCTATCTTCGGACATAGCTTCTTTAAACTCAATTCTTGTAGGAAGAGGAGTGATTTTTTCAGAAGTATTTCCAATTATTGTTGGAAAAAATATTGTCCAAATAACCCATATTAAAATTGTTAAAGACAAGGAGGCAGTACTACTTTTAAAAACAACAGATAACATTATAGTCAAGTTAATTAAAATAAGATAGTACAATGAATATGAAAAGAAAAGAATTAGTAATCTCAAAATGGTATCTGAATCAAAATTATTTGTGTTAAAAATAACTTGAACTACAATTGAAACAAACAATAATAACAATCCAACTACCCAAATACTAAAAGATTTTGAAAAAACAATTTTTCTTAAGCTAGCTCCTTGAACAAGAAGCAACTTTAACCTACCATTTTTTCTTTCAGAAACATATGTGTTAAATGAAAAGAAAATTAATAATAATGGAATTAAAAATTGAAATATAAGAGATGGTTTTAATTTTCCAAATTTTGAAATAAGTAATGATTGTGATGCCTCAGAAAATGCGATATCATTCTGCTTATGACCTTCTATTCTGAGCACATTACCTGTGACAGAGTTAATTCCTTCATCAATACTGTTTAAAACCGATGGAGATTTAAAAGCATAACTACCATAATGGGCAGCACTATGAGGGTTTGATGCTTCCATTTGATCCCATTGAAGTCTTATATGCTCATGTGCAAATTTTTGAGCTTCAAGCTGTTTGTCATTTTGATAAATTCCTAAAAAGGTTACTAAACATAGAAAAAATAAAAAAAAGATTCCAAGAAATAAAAAGAGTTTATTTCTAAAATATCCTAACCATTCATTAATAAAGATATTTAACATGTATGTAATTAACTTTGCATGAAACTCAAATAAATATTTTCCAATTCATTTGATGTAACATCTTTTGAAAACATTTCTTTAATTAGAGATCCTTGTTTTAAAATTCCAATTTTATCACATGTCTCTCTTACTCGAAAAAGATCATGAGAAGCCAATAATATTGTAGCTCCTTTAGACGATAGTTTTTTAAGAATTTCCGAAAGTTCATTACTTGCCATTGGATCAAGTCCACTTGCTGGCTCATCAAGTAAATAAATCTTTGCATTCTTAGCAAGTGCAATAGCGATACCAACTTTTTGGCGCATTCCTTTGGAATAATCAGATGTTGGCTTATTGTAGGCATCTTCCTCTAATCCACACTCATTTAACAAACTTTTTAATTCTGAAGAATTAAATTTTATTCCAGCAATTCTACAGAAATAATCTAAATTTTCTAAACCGCTTAAATAAGGATAAAGATTTACATTTTCAGGGATATAACCAATTTCATTATTTGTAATAGTTTTATTATTTGTTGAATCAATAATTTCAATTGATCCTGAATCAGCACGTAAAAAACCTAAAAGTAAATTTAATGTGGTTGATTTTCCAGCTCCATTTGCTCCAAGAAGGCCATATATTTCTCCAGAAGAAACTTCTAAAGATAATTTATCTAATGCTTTCTTATTTTTAAAAGACTTTGAAATATCATTTAGTTTAATCATATAATATTTATTATTTTCCTTGACATGACAAACAACTACCTTCAAGTATTATTTTATAATTATTAATAACATAACCATTATGACTTTTAATATTTGGCAATAAAAAGTCATCTAAACAAAATGTTTCATCACAAATTGAACACAATAAATGGGCATGATCATGAGAATGCTTACCTGGTCCACATTCACTTGAACAAAGAGAGTATCTTAAAAGATTATTTTTATCAGGAACTTTATGAATTAAACCACTTTTTTCAAAAGAATTTAAGGCTCTATAAATAGAAACTTTATCAACAGAAGAAGCAAATTTTTTAATAATTTTTTTTACTGTAAGAGAACTTGTTGAACTTTGAAAAAAAATCAATAATTCCTTTCTAAAGCTTGTTTTTTTTAATCCATATTTTATGAAAAGATCATCCATAGGTTAAATTAATTTATTTCTAACCAAAATTAAAATAAAAAAACAATTAAACGCAACTCAATTGCGTTAAAATATTTAATTTCGCGATCATGATTTTTAAAATTAATTATAGAGCTGACTTAATTGGGGCATTAGCAAGTTCGTTATGTGTTATTCATTGCATGGCAACCCCATTTATATTTTTTATTAAATCTTCTGCAGATCTATGTTGTAGTGAAACTCCTACATGGTGGCAGTCAATTGACTATATTTTCTTAACTGTCGCATTCTTTGCTGTATTACATATTGCAAATAATAAAAGAAGTTCAAAATTGATAAAATCACTATTAATTATAAGTTGGATTGGACTTTTAGCAGTTACAATCAACACTACTTTCTTTCTTTTCCATATCTCAAATGAATTAGCTTATCTACCAGCATTTTCTTTGGTTGCACTACATTTATATAATGCTAATTTATTTTCTTTTCTTAGAAAAAGTAAATCATAAAAATTAATCCTCTTTTAATCTAGTCAAAAAGATCTTTAGGTTTATAAGTAGTAATTTTAGCTGTAATATTTTTATTTAGATAATTTTCAATCATTTTTTGTGCCAAATCAGAGACATGTAATGGTTTGAGCGATCTGAATATATTAATTTTACTTAATCTGTTAAAAATCTTTATTCCTATTTTTTCTCCAGATCTAATTAAATCATCCTGTCTTACTAAAAGTGGGGGACGAAATATTTGAATCTTGTTAAAATCTAAAGATTTAACTTCCTCTTCAAGTGCTCCCTTAATTTTTGGGTAGAAAAAAAAAGAATCTTTATTAGCACCATCAGATGAAACAAGAGAATAAGTTGTTACTCCATTTTCAGCAGCCATTTCAGCAAATTTATATTGATAAGTATAGTCAACTAAAAATTGTTGATCACTGCTTCCTGCATCTTTTTTTGTGGTTCCTAATGCAGAAAATAGAACATCTC
>CAZJXE010000060.1:0-6305 GCA_964549835.1 uncultured Weeksellaceae bacterium | reverse complement strand
GCTTAAAGTAAATGGTAAAATGTTTAATTTTTCTAGTAATAAATTAGAAAAAGTAAGAGTTGGTATTATTGGACTTGGCAATAGAGGCTCTGTTTTACTTCAAATGTTTCAATACTTAGTAGAAAATGAATATGCTGAAATTATCGCTTTATGTGATATTGAAGAAAAAAAGACTAATAGCGCTAATTCAATATTATCTAAATGGCAAACAACTAAAACTTTTATATATAACAAATCAGAAAATGATTGGAAAAATCTTGCAAAAAGAGATGATATTGATCTAATAATTATTGCTACCCCCTGGAGACTACATACACAAATGTCATTATATTGTATGCAAAACAATAAACATGTCGCTTGTGAAGTGCCTATTGCTTATAAACTAGAAGATTGCTGGAAACTAGTTCAAACATCTGAAAAAACAAAAAAGCATTGTATAATGCTTGAAAACTGCAATTACAATTCTGAAGAGCTTTGGATACTTAATATGATCCAAGAGGGAGTTTTTGGAGATATAACTCATACTGAAGGTGCATATCTTCATGACTTAAGAGCTTTATTGCTTGATAAAAATTATTATCAAGGGCAATGGAGATTACATCAACATGCTGAAAGAAACGGTAATTTTTATACAACTCATGGTTTAGGACCAATATCGTTTTATCTTAATATAGGAAGAGGAGATACATTTTCTCACTTAACATCAATGAGTACTAGAGAAAGAAACCTCAGTTTTGCTGCTAAACAAATTAATCATCCAATAAAAGAATTTAAATGTGGTGATTTTAATAATACCTTAATCAAAACAGAACAAGAAAAATCAATTTTATTACAATTTGATGTACATACAGGAAGACCCTATTCAAGAATAAATAAAGTTGTTGGCACAAAAGCTGTACATGATGGTTATCCAAGTCGTCTATATATAGACAGTGAAAAACCTGAGTTTTGGGGACACAAATGGATAAATGATGATGAATATAAAATTTACAGAGAAAAATATAAACACCCAATTATAAAAAAACTTAAAAAAATTAGTCAAGACTTTAAGCAAGGACATGGTGGTATGGATTTTATTATGATTTATCGCCTTATTAGATGTTTAAATTTAGGACTTCCTCTAGATATTAATGTGTATGATAGTGTAATGTGGAGTGCAATAACGCCTTTATCAGAGCTTTCAGCTAATACAAATAGTCAATCCATCAAAATACCAGATTTCACCTCAGGGAAATGGAAAATTAATAGTCCTTTAGAAATAATGAGGGAGATTTAAATTATATCTTTCATTTATACCCCTATTTCCTTGAACTCCTCCTGTATGTATAACTAAAATATTACTTCCCTTTGGAAAGTAGTTATTTGAAATAAGATCCATAATTCCAATCATCATTTTTCCTGTATAGACAGCATCTAAAACAATATCATAATTTTCATAAAAATCATTAATAAAACGTATCAATTCTGATGAAATCTTAGCATAACCCCCAAAACAATAATCTTCGTTAACTATCCAATTATTTTTATTAGTATAAAAATGTATTTCATCTTTTATTTGCCTAACTCCTTTAAGAGCAGGAAATCCAATGATTTTTTGATTTTGGTTAGAGGAGTTTATGATTCCTGAAATAGTTCCACCAGTTCCAATTGGGCAACATACATATTCAAACTTTTCATCAGGCTTTAAAATCGACTCAGTTCCTTTTATAGCCAATGAGTTTGTTCCACCTTCAGGTAACACATACGAATTTTTATAATCTTCTATTAATACATTTAAATATTCTTCATTTTTGATTTTTTTATAATCACTTCTTGAAATATATTTAATTTCCATCCCATTATTTATAGCGTCATTTAAAGTTGGATTTAGTGGAAGTGACTCTTCACCCCTAACATAAGCAATACAATTTATGTTATTTTCCTTTGAGATTATTGATGTAGCTAAAATATGATTTGAATATGCACCTCCAAAGGTAATTATAGATCGATATTTTGATTTAATTGCATATTCAATATTATATTTTAATTTAAAAAATTTATTTCCTGAAATTTTAGAAGATATAAGATCTAATCTTCTCATAAAAACTCTAACTTTCTTTTGCTTAAAACAAGGATCAAATATTTCTTGAGTTATAATTTTCATAAAAGCAAATATCGTAAATTTGCAAACTCATAATTATTTTATTAATCATGCAAAGAAATTCTGATTTTAAAAATTTAATTCTACAAGGAATTCCTAATGAAATTCCAAAAAAGCAAGAGTTTGATATAAATATAAATAGAGCTCCCCTAAGAAAGAAAATTTTAAATTCAGATGAAAAGAAATTAGCACTTTTAAATGCTTTAAGATATTTCCCTAAAAATATGCATGCCAAGCTTGTTAGTGAGTTTTTAGATGAATTAAATAATTATGGTAGAATTTATATGTATAGCTTTAAGCCATCATATCAAATTAAAGCTAGACACATTGATGATTTTCCATACAAATCCAAAGAAGCTGCTGCAATACAGCTTATGTTATCAAATAACCTTGATAATGCAATAGCTCAACACCCTTATGAACTAATTACCTATGGAGGAAATGGATCTGTTTTTCAAAATTGGGCACAATATTTATTATGTATGCAATTTTTAGCCAAAATGACAGATGAGCAAACACTTGTTATTTATTCTGGTCATCCAATGGGTTTATTTCCATCTAGTAAAAATGCTCCCAGAGTGGTTGTTACAAATGGTATGATGATACCTAACTACTCAAAACCTGATGATTGGGAAAAATTTAATGCTCTTGGGGTAACACAATATGGACAAATGACTGCTGGTTCATTTATGTACATTGGACCACAAGGGATTGTACATGGAACTACAATTACAATTTTAAATGCTGCAAGAAAAATTGATAGAAATGCAAAAGATTTAAAAGGAAAAATATTCGTTACTTCTGGTCTTGGAGGAATGTCTGGAGCACAACCTAAGGCTGCTGTAATTTCAAAAGGAATTTGCATAGTTGCTGAAATAAATGAAAAAGCTACTCAAAAAAGACATGAACAAGGATGGGTTGATTTAGTTTTTGATGATTTAGACCTACTAATTGATAGAGCTATTTTAGCTAAAAATAACAATGAAGCAATCTCACTTGCATACAATGGCCATATTGTTGATTTATGGGAGAAAATAATAGAAAGAGATCTAAAGGTTGACATTGGTTCCGACCAAACTTCTCTACATAATCCTTGGGCTGGAGGCTATTATCCTCAAGGAATGTCATTAGAAGATGCTAATCAACTTATGATTGACAATCCAGCTCTTTTTAAAGAAAAAGTACAAGAAACCCTTAGAGCTCACGTAAATGCTATAAATACCTTATCTAATAATGGAATGTATTTCTTTGATTATGGAAACGCTTTTTTGCTAGAATCAAAAAGAGCAGGAGCAGATATTTTAGATAAAAAAGGGAATTTTAAATTTCAATCCTATGTACAAGATATTATGGGACCAATGTGTTTTGATTATGGTTTTGGTCCTTTTAGATGGGTATGTGCATCAAATGATTCGAAAGATTTGGAAACATCTGATAAAATTGCATTTGATGTGTTATCTAAATTGCTATTATCTTCACCTAAAGAAATCAAACTTCAGATGCAAGATAATATTAACTGGATAAAAGATGCAAAAGATAATAAACTAGTTGTTGGATCTCAAGCAAGAATATTATACGCAGATTCTGTTGGCAGAATTGAAATTGCACTTGCATTTAATAAAGCCATTAGAGAAAAAGTTATTAGTCAACCCATAATTTTAGGAAGAGACCACCATGATGTTTCTGGAACTGATTCTCCTTACAGGGAAACATCAAATATTTATGATGGATCACAATTTACGGCTGATATGGCAATTCAGAATGTTATTGGTGATTCATTTAGAGGTGCAACATGGGTTTCTATTCATAACGGAGGTGGTGTTGGATGGGGTGAAGTAATTAACGGAGGATTTGGGATGATGATAGATGGAAGTAAAGAGGCAGATGAAAAAATAAAAAACATGCTTTTTTGGGATGTTAATAATGGAATTGCAAGAAGAAATTGGGCTAGAAATAAAGAAGCAAATTTTGCTATTAAAGAAGCTATGAAATTAAATAAAAAACTAGATGTTTTTTTACCTAATATTACAGATGAAAATCTATTAGATAATACTAAGCTTTAATAAATATAGAAATAGACTCTCCTTTTTTAATTACCTTATCTCAGCCCCTACTGAGTTTTGATATTCACTTATGAGCTTATCCATTATTTTATCAATTTGAAAGTCTGTTAATGTTTTAGTATTATCTTCAAAAATAAAAGAAAGCGCATAAGATTTTTTATTTTTTGGCAATTTATCTCCAGAAAAAACATCAAACAAACTTATATCCTTTAACAAAGAACTATCGACTTTTTTAGCAATTTTCTTTAATTTTTCAAAAGTTATTTCATTATCAACTAATAATGACAAATCTCTTCTAACTTTTGGAAATTTATTAACTGGAGCATACGTAATCTTATTTTTTTGAATGAGATCTATAATTAGATCCCAGTTAAAATCTGCAACAAATACATTGTCTTTAATTTTAAATTGTTTTAAAATATTTTTATCAACGCTACCAAAACAAACAAGTCTTTTATCCTTTACAGTATACATAAGACCTTCATCTAAACCATATGTTGATATTTCTTTAGAATTAAATTTATTTATACCAAACCTATCAAGAATAGTATGAACACACTCTTTAATAAAAAAGAAGTTTACTTTATCTTTACTTGAATTCCAATTCTCAGCTTTAATTTCACCTGTAGAAGTTAAAAAAAGATGCTGATTTTCATTATAGCCATCATTCAAATGATAAGATTTACCAAATTCAAAAAATTTAAGATTAGAATTTTTTCTATTAACATTATATGCAACTGATTCAAGAGCAGAGAAGAGTAATGTTCTTCTCATAATGTTTAAATCTGAACTTAATGGATTAATAATATTTACATTATTGTCATCATTTATATCATCTATTAAATTATTATATGTAGACTTAGTTAAAGAATTATTCATGATTTCATTAAAACCATTATTAGATAAAAGATTAGAAATAATTTTTTTAAGCTTATATGAATCAATAGTATTTGAAACTGTAATAGATGAAGATAATTTCTCTGAGAGTTTAATTGTATTAAAACCATAAATACGCATTATTTCTTCAATAACATCAACTTCTCTAGTAACATCAACTCTGTAAGGGGGAACTGATAACATTAAAAAATCATCATTATCACTTTCAATAGAAATCTCAAGTTCTTTTAAAATAAGCTTGACTAATTTCTTATCAATTTCTTCACCAACTAAATTAGTTAATGAACTAAATGAAAATTTAATTTTTGAATCATCAACTTTTTTTGGATATAAATCAATGATTTCAGATGAAATATCACCACCACAAAGTTCCATTATTAAAAGTGCAGCTCTTTTGAGTGCATATACAGTTATGTTGGGATCACAACCTCTTTCATACCTAAAAGAAGCATCAGTACTGAGATTATGTCTTTTTGCTGATTTTCTTATAGAAATGGGATTAAAATATGCTGACTCAAGAAAAACACTAGTTGTTTGTTCTGTAACTCCAGATTTTAAACCACCAAAAACTCCTGCAATACACATGGGCTCATTCGAATTACAAATCATTAAGTCTTCAGAAGATAAGGCTCTTTCATTCTCATCAAGAGTAATAAAAGTTGAGCCCTCTTTTGCTTTTTTAACTATAATTTTATTTCCTTCAATTTTTGCAGCATCAAAAGCATGAAGTGGTTGACCTATTTCATGAAGAACATAATTAGTTACATCAACAACATTATTTGTTGGTTTAATTCCAATTGATAATAGCCTATGTTTTAACCACTCAGGAGATTCCTGAACGTTAATATTAGAAATACAAACACCAGAATATCTTGGACATAAATCTGGTGATTTAACTTCAACATCAATTTGTAAATTATTATTTTCTACTGAAAAATCTTTGATAGATGGTAGACACATCTTTAATCCGTGATTCTTGCTATTTAATGCAGCTTTTAAATCTCTAGCAACACCAATATGTGACATCGCATCTGTTCTGTTTGGAGTTAATCCAATTTCAAAGACAATATCCGATTTAATATCAAAATGCTCAGATCCAGGCGCACCAACTTTTGCGTCCTTTGAAAGCACCATTATTCCATCAGTTTTGGGGCCTAATCCAATTTCATCAGGACCACAAATCATACCATTAGAAACACAACCTC
>CAZJXE010000059.1:0-6371 GCA_964549835.1 uncultured Weeksellaceae bacterium | reverse complement strand
TATTGATTTGCTTGCATTAGAGATTTAATTGTTCCTGTATCTAACCAAACTGAACCTTTAGTTAAAATTTTAACATCTAATAACCCTTTGCTTAAGTAGTATTTGTTTATATCTGTAATCTCATATTCTCCTCTTGCGGAAGGCTTCATCTCTTTAGCAACATCAATTACAGAATTATCATAATAATACAATCCAGGTACAGCAAAATTAGATTTTGGTTTAATAGGCTTTTCTTCAATTGATACTACTTTATTTTTATTATTAAATTCAACAACTCCATATCTTTCCGGATCATTAACATGATATCCAAAAATAATTCCTCCATTAATATTATTACAATCTGACAACATTTTAGTTTTCATTTGAAAAATATTATCTCCTAAAATCAAACATACTTCATCGCTTCCAATAAATTCTTCTCCAATTACAAATGCCTGAGCAAGTCCATTTGGCTGCTCTTGAACTTCATATGTAAAATTACATCCCAATCTCTTACCATCACCAAGTAATTTTTGAAATAGTGGCAAATCATGAGGAGTTGAAATAATTAAAATTTCATTAATGCCAGAATATAACAAAGTAGATAGCGGGTAATATATCATAGGCTTATCATAAACTGGCATCATTTGCTTACTCATGGCTAATGTAAGTGGATGAAGCCTTGTTCCTGAACCCCCTGCTAAGATTATCCCTTTCATATAAATTAATTTTTATTTTTTAAAAGATTTAGTAAGTGTCTTTTCATAAGTTAACAATAAGGCTGGCAGCAATAATAAGTTTGATAACATAGCTATTAATAAAGTTATTGAAACCAATAGTCCTAAAGCAACTGTTCCTCCAAAATCTGATGCTATAAAGATAAAAAATCCGAAGAACAAAACAACTGATGTATATAACATACTAACTCCCGTTTCTTGTAAAGCTGCAAAAACTGATTCCTTAATAGAACCTTTAGTTGAAATTAGCTCCTGTCTATATTTAGCTAAATAATGAATGGTATCATCAACAGAAATTCCAAAAGCAATACTAAAAACTAAAATAGTAGATGGTTTTAATGCAATTCCAAAAATACCCATTATTGCTCCTGTTAACAGTAAAGGAATAATATTAGGAATAAGGGATATAAAAACCATCTTATATGATGAAAACATCCATGCCATAAATATTGATATTAAAATAATTACTAAAAATAGGCTTATAAATAAATTTTGTAATAAAAATTTAGCACCTGTTAATAAAACCTTAGTAGTACCAGTTATTATAATTTCATATTTTTCAAGATCAAAAATAGAAGAAATTTTTGGTGCTAAATCAAGCATTATTTCGTCCATTTTTGTTGCGCTTATATCCTTTATTCTTAAACTTATTCTTGCCTCTTGATTTAAAGAATCAATAAGCATATCTCTCATGTTAATATTTGAACTTGTATTAGAAATATATTTTGTTAAGAAAATTTGTTCTTGATTATTAGGAAGATTATAATAAGATGTGTCATTATTATAATAAACTTGTTTAGTATATTTTATAAAATCGATATAAGAGGAAGGTTGTGAAAAATCAGGGTATGAAGATAAAAGGGTTGATAGTTCATCTATTTTTTTTAGATTATACGATTTAAACAAACCATTTTTCTTGTTTGTATTTACTAAAATCTCTAATGGTAATACTCCACCATAATTTCTTTCGAAGAATTTTAAGTCCTGATAAAGAATATCTTTCTTATTAAAATCTTCACTCAAGTTACCGGTAAGATTCATTTTAGTTAATCCATAAAATGATATTAAAATAATAACAGTAGTCACAGAATAAATCGCAACTCTTTTATTTTTTACTAGAAAAATTAAATACTCTACAATTGAGACAACCCATTTTCTATCAAGATGTTTAGTGTGATTTTGTTTTGGTGGAGAAAAAAATGAAAAGAAAATAGGAATCAAGCACAAAGAAAGAATATATATAACTAATATATTAATTGATGCTATTAAACCGAACTCTTGTAAAGATTGGCTTTTAGTTAGTAAAAAGGCAGCAAATCCTGTAGCTGTAGTTACATTAGTTAATAAAGTAATGTTACCAATTTTTCTTATCATTATTTTTAATGACTCTAGCTTATCATTATTTTTTCGATACTCATTATGAAACTTATTAATTAAAAAAATACAGTTTGGTATACCAATTACAATAAGAACAGGAGGTACTAAAGCTGTTAATAACGTAATCTTATAATCTAAGAGTTCTATAAATCCGAATGCCCAAATTACTCCAAAAACAACAACGAGAACAGAAATAAAAGTGGCTTTAAAAGATCGGAAAAAAAGGTATAGTATTAATGAGGTGATAAATAGTGTTAAAAAAATAAACATTACAATTTCTTTTTTTAATGTAACTGATTGAACACTTCTCATATATGGCATGCCTGAATAATGAATATCAACATTATATTTTTTAGCATAATTTTCAGCAACTTTTTTGATAGAAAAAACAAGGTTGTTTCTATTTTTTGAATCAACAAATTCACTATCCAATGCAATTAATATTAATGCTCCCTCAGAATTCAAAAAACCATCATAAAACTTTTGTTGACTTAATAAGTGAACAAGAGAATCTAATTTTGACTGAGATACAATGTCTTTTGGAAACCATGAACTAATTTCAAATTTTTTCTCCTCAATATTTTTCTCCAATTTTGAGAGTTGATTAACAGAAATAATATTTTTAACACCACTAATATCATCTATTGAATCACACAAACTGTCCCAAAAATTAAAACGCTCGATATCAAAAAATTTAGAATCTGAAATAGCAAGAGCCATAACATGATTATCTCCATATTTACTTCGGAACTTTTCATTATCTAAAAATACTTGATGAGATGATGGTAAAATCTGTGCTCTTTCTACAGAATATTCAACATTAACTGCAAATCTTGCAATTAAAATGGTCGATAAACAAATAAAGATTATTAGAAAAAACCGATTTTTTAAAATAAAATTAGATAATCTATCCCACATAATTTTTCTTTATAAATTTTTGGGAATAAATTAAACTTGCATTATATCAGATTCCTTAGATGACAGAATTCCATCTATTTTTGAGGTGAATTCATTAGTTATTAATTGAATACTTTCTTCAGCATCTCTAATAATATCTTCGGAAACACCCTCTTTGCCAATTTTCTTTAATTCATCATTAGATTTTTGTCTAACATTACGACAACTTACTTTTGATTTCTCAATTTCTATCTTTACTTGTTTAACTAAATCTCTTCTCCTTTCCTCTGTTAAAGGAGGGACATTAATTATTACCTTTTCACCATTATTTGATGGATTAAAACCTAATTGAGCATCAACTATAGCTTGTTCAATTTCAGAAATAACAGTTTTATCAAAAGGTTGAATAGTTATCGTTTGTGAATCGGGTGTTGTAACATTAGCCATTTGAGATAATGGTGTTATAGATCCATAATATTCTACTTTTACAGATCTTAGCATTTGGGGTGAAGCCTTTCCAGCTCTAATCTTTGATAGGCTTAATTCTAAATGATCTATACTTTCTTGCATTTGCTCTCTTGCAAGTTCTAAACAAAAGTTAATTTCTTCATTCATATTATAAAATTATAAATTTATTAAAGTACCAACAGATTCTCCATTACAAACCTTTTGTAAATTACCTTTAATATTCATATTAAACACATTAATAGGTAATTTATTTTCTTTACATAATGTAAATGCAGTTAAATCCATAATTTTTAATTCTAAATCATAGGCTTTATCAAAAGATATATTATCAAATTTTACAGCATTTTCATCTTTTTCTGGATCAGCAGAATATACACCATCTACTCTAGTGCCTTTTAAAATAGTATCTGCTTCAATTTCAACTGCTCGTAATGCAGCAGCTGTATCGGTAGTAAAATATGGATTTCCTGTTCCACCTCCAAAAATTACTACTCTATTTTTCTCTAAATGTCTTATTGCTCTCCTTCTTATATATGGCTCTGCTATTTGTTCCATTCTAATTGCAGTTTGTAATCTTGTTTCAATATTTAAAGAAGAAAGTGCAGATTGTAAAGCCATACCATTAATAATTGTTGCGAGCATACCCATATGATCTCCTTGAACTCTATCAAAACCTGATTCTTCAGATTGAATACCACGATATATATTACCGCCTCCAATAACAACTGCTAACTGACAGCCTTTTTGAACAATTGATTGAATTTCTGAGGCATATGAACTTAAGGTATTAGAATCAATACCATATTTTTGATTTCCCATCAAAGCTTCACCACTTAATTTTAAAAGTACTCTTTTATATTTCATTTTTTAATTTTTAGTTAAAAAAAAAGAGATTTTTTAATCTCTTCTTTTTGTTTAGCTTGATAATCCTACTCTTTTAAAGCAAGTTACAGATAAATCTTTGGCATGCTCTTGTAAATACTGTGCTACACTTTTTTTGCCATCCTTAATAAATGCTTGATTTAATAAAGTATTTTCTTTGAAAAACTTATTTAATCTACCTTGAGCAATTTTATCCAACATTTGTTCAGGCTTTCCTTCCTGACGAGCTAAATCTTTAGCAATCTCAAGCTCCCTATTAACTGTTTCTTGATCAACATTATCTTTATCAACAGCAATTGGGCTCATTGCAGCTACCTGCATTGCAATATCTCGAGCAACTTGATGATCAAGAGTTTGGTTAAATCCAACTATTGTAGCTAATCTATTTCCAGCATGTACATATGAGCTTACCTGAGTATCTTCAACAACTTGAGCGCTTATCTCAATTTTTTCACCTATAACGCCTGTTTGCTCTAGCACTTTTTCAGCAACTGTCATACCTTCATCCAATAACATACTACTTAAATCTTCACTTGATGCTAAATTTTCTGAGACTGCCTTATCAAGTATACTATGAGCAATTTTAATAAAGTCTTCATTTTTAGCAACAAAATCTGTTTCACAGTTTAAGGAAATTAATATAGCCTTATTATTATCAGTATTATTTTTTGCAATAACAACTCCTTCAGTTGCCTGTCTATCTGCTCTTTTGGCAGCAACTTTCTGTCCTTTTTTTCTAAGAATATCAACTGCTTGCTCAAAATCACCATTAGCTTCAATTAGAGCTTTTTTACAATCCATCATTCCTGAACCAGTTTGTCTTCTTAACTTACCTACGTCTGATGCCGAAATTTTTGTCATTTTATTTAATATATTTTAATTATTTTTTTGCTTCTTCAGAAATCTTTTTTGCTTTTTTCTGTTTTTCAAGAGCCTTCTTATCTTGTTCTGCAGATCTTTCAGAAAGACCTTCAGAAATGGCTGCTGTAACAACATCAACAATATGCGATATTGACTTTGATGCATCATCATTTCCAGGTATCGGATAGCTTACTAAAGCAGGATTTGTATTAGTATCAGTAAGCGCAAAAGAACGAATTCCTAACTTAGCTGATTCTTTTAATGCTATATGCTCTTTATTTATATCAATTATAAAAATTGCTGCAGGCATACGATTCATTTTTACAATACTTCCTAAATTAATTTCAAGCTTCTCACGAGTCCTGCTGATTTGTAGCCTTTCTCTTTTTGACAATGTATCAAAAGTTCCATCAGTTTTCATCTTGTCAATACCATCCATTTTCTTTATGGATTTTCTAATAGTTGAGAAATTGGTTAAAAGTCCACCTGGCCATCTTTCAGTAATATATGGCATATCTAGTTTTTTAGCAGCATCAGCAACTATTGTTTTAGCTTGCTTTTTTGTTGCTACAAAAAGTATTTTTTTACCTGATTTTGCAATCTGCTTCATTGCAGCTGCAGCTTCATCAAGCATAGCAACGGTTTTATTTAAATCAATAATATGTATCCCATTTTGTTCCATAAAAACATAAGGAGCCATTGCTGGATTATACTTTTTTTTGAGGTGACCAAAATGCACACCTGCTTGTAATAATTCTTTGAAATTTGTTCTTGACATGTTTACTTTCTTTTAAGTTTAATCAACTAATTAGTAGAAGCAAAAGCTTGTCTAATTAGTTTAGATACTAAACAATTAATAATATTTTATCTCTTAACCCACTGGAACTTCTTTCTTGCTTTTTTCTGACCAGGTTTTTTTCTTTCAACAACTCTTGGATCTCTAGTCAGCAAACCTTCAGCTTTTAAAGCAGGTCTATTTTCTAAATCTAATTCACAGAGAGCTCTAGCAATTGCTAATTTAATAGCATCAGCTTGACCCGTATTACCTCCTCCATTTACATTTACATTAACGTCAAATTTTCCTTCTAAATCTAAAACAGAAAACGGTTTAATCAGTCTTTTTTGTAGACCTTCAACTGGAAAAAACTCTTTATAATCTCTCTTATTTAT
>CAZJXE010000058.1:0-6577 GCA_964549835.1 uncultured Weeksellaceae bacterium | reverse complement strand
TTGATTTTATTTTTAAACAAAATAAGACCATTTTTAATGTTAAAAGAAGTTCAATATTTGTCAAAAAAAAATAAAAAACAGTCTAAAAACATAAAAAATTAGATGATTTTTAATTTTTTTTTTAAAAGCTATATCAGATAATTTTATACTGTAAAAAAAAGTACAAAGTCAAGTGCTAATTTTCTTTTTTTTTAACTAATTGTTTTTCATATTTGCTATAATTATTTTTTAAAAAAAGTAATTACGACAAGACAAACATCAAAGTATTTTTACTTTAAATTTTTAAAGAACAAAATAAAGTAGTAAACAAAAAATGACAGAAAAGAGTTACCAGGAAATTTGGGATAACTGCCTTCTAATTATAAAGGACAACGTTACACATCAAAACTTCAAAACTTGGTTCAAGCCAATTAAACCAATAAGCATTGAAGGTCATATTTTAACTATTCAAGTACCAAGTCAATTCTTTTACGAGTGGCTTGAAAACAATTATATTACACTACTAAAGAAAACAATTAAACGAGAGTTAGGTAAAGATGCTAAACTAGAATATCATATTGTTCTAGAAAACTCATCCGGTTCAAAACCTTATGTTTCTAAAATACCTAGCATTAATCAGAAAAAGATTGACAACATGCCTGTTAATATGCCTATTAATATTAACAAAACTGTAATACGTAATCCGTTCATTATTCCTGGCTTACAAAAAATTAACATTAACCCTCAATTAAATCAATCGTATACTTTTGATTCATACGTTGAAGGAGAATGCAATAGACTTGCAAGATCCGCTGGATTTGCAGTATCGCAAAACCCTGGAGGAACATCATTTAACCCTCTATTTATATACGGAGGCGGTGGTTTAGGAAAAACACATCTTGCTAATGCAATTGGAATTGAAGTAAAAAACAAACTTCCTGAAAAAACAGTTTTATATGTTTCTGCTGATAAATTTCAGACACAATTTGTTGATGCTATCATGGATAATAAGAAAAATGATTTTGTTCACTTCTACCAATCAATTGATGTTCTAATATTAGATGATGTCCAATTTCTTTCAGGTAAAGAAAAAACTCAGGATGTATTCTTCCATATCTTTAATCATTTGCACCAAAACAAAAAACAAGTTATCTTAACCTCAGACAAAGCTCCAGTTGATATTATAGGTATGGAACAAAGATTATTATCTAGATTTAAATGGGGACTTTCCGCAGATCTTCAATCTCCTGATTTAGAAACAAGATTAGCAATATTAAAAAAGAAAATCAAACAAGACGGTATTGAAATCCCATATTCTGTTGTTGAATATATTGCTTATTCAATTACTTCAAATGTTAGAGAATTAGAAGGAGCCTTAATTTCGTTACTTGCTCAATCTTCTTTGAATAAAAAAGAAATAACAATTGATCTTGCGAAAGACATGCTTGATAAATTTGTAAGGAATACTGTAAGAGAGGTCTCGATTGACTATATACAAAAAGTTGTTTGTGATTATTTTGACATTCCTATTGATGTAATGAAATCTAAAACAAGAAAAAGAGAGATTGTTCAATGCAGACAGCTCTCGATGTTTTTTGCAAAACAAATGACAAAAAGCTCTCTTGCTATGATTGGAAAACATTGCGGAAACAAAGATCATGCTACAGTTTTACATGCTTGCAAAACAGTTAACAATCTAGCAGATACTGATAAAAGATTCAAAGGTTATATATCAGATATAGAAAAACGATTGACACTTACATAAAATGAAAATCTTAATGGTCTGCTTGGGTAATATTTGTAGATCTCCCCTTGCTGAAGGAATACTAAAATCAAAATCAAATAATCTGTATGTTGACTCTGCAGGAACTGCTGGCTATCATATTGGAAAACAACCTGACATAAGATCAATTGAAATAGGCAGAAAAAATAATATAGAAATTTCAGATCAAAGAGCTCGTCAATTTAGTACTTCGGACTTCTCAAATTTTGATAAAATATATGCTATGGACAATGACAATTATTCTAAAATCATAAGCTTAGCAAATACTCAAGAAGATATAGACAAAGTAGATTTAATATTGAATGAAGTATGCCCAGGTGAATTCAAATCAGTACCTGATCCATATTATGGAGGTGACAAGGGTTTTGAAAACATCTATAATCTTTTAAACGATGCATGCGAAAAAATTGCTTTAAAATATGAAGCAAGGTAAATTAATCCTTATTCCTAACCTTATCGGCGAAAATAATTTTCAAGATTCAATAACAAAGAAAATTGTTCAAACAATAAAAAAAACAAATTTTTACATTGTTGAAAATATTAGATCTGCTAGAAGATATATAAAAAAGATTGTTCCAGAAAAATCAATTGAAGAAATAACATTTTTTGCATACGGAAAACACAATACATTTAATATTGAAGAAGATTTTTTACAAAATATACTTTCCGGAAATGATATTGGATTAATTTCTGAAGCGGGTGTGCCAGCAGTTGCTGATCCTGGATCAAAAATTGTTGAGTACGCTCATCAATATAATATAAAAGTTACACCTCTTGTTGGCGCATCATCAATTTTACTTGCTTTAATGAGTTCAGGAATGAATGGGCAAAACTTTGCTTTTAACGGATATCTACCAATTGATAAAAAAGATCAAATAAAAAAAATTAAATATTTAGAAAATATTAGCAAGAAAACTAACCAAACTCAAATATTCATGGAAACCCCATATAGAAATAACAAATTATTCAAGACTCTTATATCTGTATGTAATAATAATACAAAGCTATGTATAGCAACAAATATTACTCAAGACAATGAATCAATTATTACTAAAGATATTAGAGAATGGAAAACAATGAAAATTAATATTGATAAACAACCAAGTATTTTCTTGATATCATAAGCTTTCTATTAAATAATTAACTTATCTATATTTGTAGGTATGAAGCAAATCAATGAACTAATTGATAAAATTCCAAATTATTTAAAAAACAAATATTTAATAGCTATTGTTTTATTTATTGTATGGATAACATTCTTTGATAATTTTAATCTAATAAAACAATCAAAAATCAAAAAAAATATTAAACAACTAGAAGAAAATAAAAAATTCTACATTCAAGAAATTACAAAAGATAGTAGCGAATATTATGATTTATTGAACGATGCAGAAAAAAGAGAAAAATTTGCCAGAGAAAAGTTTTTGATGAAAAAAGAAGATGAAGATGTCTATATCATCAGAAGAAAAAATGACTAAGCTTTTTAAAAATTTCAATAACTATCATCAAAAAGATTGGGATGAAAAAATTAGATCAGAGTTTAATGAAGAAAAATATTTAAGTTTATTTTCTGAATACGAAAAGATAAAGATCTCTCCTTTTTATCAATCTAAAATAAATCATCAATGTAATTTTCCAGATGAAATTATTAATCTACAATTAATTGATGCAAATGATCCTAAAAATGCAAATCAAAAGGCTTTAAAAGCCTTAAATACTGGTATAAATGGATTATGTTTTGCTAATCCAAATAATTTAGATGTTCTGCTAAAAGACATAAAAACTGAATATATTAAAACATCTTTTATTGATGTTCAAGATTTCTTTTTAAAAGAATTAGAAGATTTTTCAAAAAAACATAAGATTTCTGGGTCAATTCAAACTGATAAGAAAACAAATTTTAAGAAAATAAAAAAAATTGTTTTTGTAAAAGGTGATACAATTAAAGAACAAATAAATTTTGCAATTAATGAAGCAGAAAAATATGATCAGGATTTAGAATTTCATTTTTTAATAAATAAAAACTTCTTTTTTGAGATAGCCAAACTAAGAGCCTTTAGAATAATTTATGAATCAAAAATTAAAAAACAGGCATATATCATTGCATCTAATTCAAAAAAAGAAAAAAAGAATGGCTTAAACAATATCTTTCAAAACACTACAGAATATATTTCAGCTATCTTAGGTGGAGCAAATGCAATAATTTCAAAAGCTCATAATTATGACTATCAAAACACAGACGATTTTTCTGATAGAATAGCAAGAAATCAGTTTAATATTCTTTTAAATGAAAGTTATTTAAACAAAGTTAAAGATCCTGGCAATGGATCGTATTTTATTGAATATTTAACAAATGAATTTATAAAAGACTATAATATTAAAAGTCAAAAATCTAATTCAAAAAATTACTCAACTTATCTTACATCTGAGCAAATTGAAATAAAAAATATATACAGCCATGATGACGTTGCAAATCTTGAGCACCTAAATTTTATAGCTGGTTCGCCGCCATTTCTAAGAGGTCCTTATAGCACAATGTATGTTACTAGACCATGGACCATAAGACAATATGCTGGTTTTTCTACAGCTAAAGAGTCAAATAATTTTTATAAAAAAAATTTAAAAGCAGGCCAAAAAGGACTTTCAGTTGCTTTTGATTTAGCTACTCACAGAGGCTATGATTCAGATCACCCAAGAGTAGAAGGAGATGTTGGAATGGCTGGTGTGGCTATAGATACTGTTGAAGATATGAAATTTCTTTTTGAAGGAATTCCACTAAATGAAATTTCTGTTTCTATGACGATGAATGGTGCTGTTCTACCAATACTTGCTTTCTATATTGTTGCAGCTCAAGAACAAGGAGCGCAAATTGATCAATTAAGAGGAACTATTCAAAATGATATTTTAAAAGAATTTATGGTTAGAAATACCTATATCTACCCACCAAATCATTCAATGAGAATAGTTAGAGATATTTTTAAGTATACCTCTAAAAAAATGAAAAAATTTAATAGTATATCAATCTCTGGATATCATATACAAGAGGCAGGTGCAACTGCAGATATTGAATTAGCATATACACTTGCAAATGGTTTAGAATATGTAAAAAATGGAATAAAATCTGGGATGAAAATAGATGAATTTGCACCTAGACTTTCATTTTTTTGGGGTATAGGGATGAATTACTTTATGGAAATTGCAAAACTGAGAGCAGGAAGAATTTTATGGGCAAAAATTATTAGAGAATTTAATCCAAAAAATCCAAAATCAATGTCACTTAGAACTCATTGTCAAACAAGTGGCTGGACTCTTACAGAACAGGACCCATTTAATAATATAACTAGAACATGTGTTGAAGCTATGGCAGCTGTTATGGGCGGAACACAAAGTTTACACACAAACGCCTTAGATGAAGCAATAGCATTACCAACTGATTTCTCTGCAAAAATTGCAAGAGATAATCAAATTTATTTAAGAGATGACATTGGTATTTGTGACACTGTTGATCCATGGGGAGGATCATATTACATTGAAAAACTTACAGATGACTTGTGTCAAAAAGCATGGAAACACATAATGGAAATTGAAGAACTAGGTGGAATGGAAAAAGCCATAGAAAATGGAATACCTAAAATGAGGATTGAGCAAGCTGCCGCTAAAAAACAAGCAAGAATTGATAGTAAAAAGGATTTAATAATAGGATTAAACAGTCACTTTGTCAATAATGAAGATAAAGAGTTTGACCTTTTAGAAATCGACAATAAAAAAGTAAGAGATTCACAAATAAAACTATTAAAAGAAATCAAAGAAAAAAGAAATGAAAAAAAGGTTAAATTAGCTCTTAATAAAATAACAGAAGCATGTAAAAGCAATACAGGTAATCTTTTAGATTTAGCTGTAGAGGCTGCAAGATTAAGAGCAACACTGGGAGAGATTTCTAATGCATGTGAACAGGTTTTTGGTAGATATAAAGCAAATAATCAAATAATATCTGGGATTTATAAAATGGAGATAGACGATAACAAGAACTTTCAACTAGCAAAAGAATTATCTGATAAATTTGCAAAACTAAAAGGAAGAAGACCAAGAATAATGATTGCAAAAATGGGTCAAGATGGACACGACAGAGGAGCAAAAGTAGTTGCAACATCATTTGCTGATCTTGGTTTTGATGTTGATATTGCCCCATTATTTCAAACTCCTGAAGAAGTAGCTAAACAAGCGTTTGAAAATGATGTTCATGTTCTTGGTATTTCATCATTAGCTGCAGGTCACAAAACATTAATACCTAAATTAATTGAAATCATAAATAAAGAAAAAAATAATATCCTAATTATTGCCGGGGGAGTAATACCAAAAAAAGATTATGATTTTCTTTATCAAAGAGGAGTACACGATATTTTTGGTCCTGGAACTATTATAGCTGAATCAGCAATATCTATATTAAAAAAATTAATGGATTCTTAGTTACTAAGTTTGTATCTTACCCCAAAATATATCCTTCTTCCCATAACTGGACCCCAAATTAAAGAAGCATCAAAAGAACTAGACTCTGGATTATCAAAACTAAGTATTGGATTTTCTTGTTTATAATCAAAAATATTTTCAGCACCACAATAAAAATCAAAATCATTTAATTTATGTGTAAGCTGACAATTAATTAAAGCAAAAGGATCAGAATATTGAGTAGTAATTAACTCATGCATTGGTATTCTTGACTTACCAATATAGTTACATGTAGCGTCAAATAACCAATCTGTATCTCTATTAGAATAAGCTAAATTAATTAAAGCTCTGTCTTTTGGAAGTAAAGGA
>CAZJXE010000057.1:0-6749 GCA_964549835.1 uncultured Weeksellaceae bacterium | reverse complement strand
TTCTGCTTTTGTCATAGTTATATTTTACTAAATTTGAATGCAAATATATCAAAAATTTATCTATCTGATATTTTAGATATTTTGTTTTAAAATATATGAACTTTTCTAATGAATTAATTAATTGGTATTCTCAAAATAAGAGAGATTTACCATGGAGAAAAACTAATGATCCATATAAAATTTGGTTATCTGAAATCATTTTACAACAAACACGCGTTGTTCAAGGAATGCCCTATTATTATAATTTTGTTAGGGAGTTTCCGACAATTTTTGATCTTTCAAATGCTTCAGAAGATAAGGTTTTAAAATTATGGCAAGGCTTGGGTTATTACTCAAGAGCAAGAAATTTACATTTTACCGCTAAATATATTTGTTCTGAATATAACGGTAAATTTCCTGAAAACTATAAAGAAATTCTGTCTTTAAAAGGAATTGGATCATATACAGCTGCTGCAATTTTGTCTTTTGCTTTCAACAAACATTATGCTGTATTAGATGGAAATGTAATTAGAGTATTAGCAAGGTATTTTGGTGTTAATACTTTTTATGATACAACATTTGGCAAAAATGAATTTCAAGATCTTGCTAACACAAATTTACCAACACAAAATTCAGATGTTTATAATCAAGCTATAATGGAATTTGGAGCTTTAGTATGTAAGCCCAAAAATCCAGATTGTTATAATTGTATCTTTATTGATAATTGTTTTGCTAAAAACAACTCGTTAATAAATAAGTTGCCCAAAAAATCAAATAAAACTAAAGTAAAAAATATATATCTCTGTTTTTTGATTGTTAACAATAGAGAATCTGTTTTGTTTTATAAAAAAAAATCTGGAGTTTGGTCTGGTTTGTATGAGTTTCCTTCAATTGAATTTTTAAATAATTTGTCAAACAATGAAATACTCGAAAGTGATGAACTCGCATCTTTTTTTAAAAATGAAAAATTTCACCTAAATCATATTTCTCCAACAATAATTCATAAACTATCTCATCAAAAAATTCATGCTAAATTTTTGCATTTAGACTGTAAGACTATTAATAATTTTGATTATTTAAAAATAGACATATCAGAAGTTAATAAATTACCAGTTTCAAGATTAATTGATAAATATTTATCAAAAAATAGTATTTGATAGTTTTTTTTTAAATTTGTTAATATTATTTTAAAAAGGAATTGTGTCAGGAGTTAATAAAGTAATTTTAATAGGAAATTTAGGTAAAGATCCCGAAGTGAGATACCTTGATAATGGCGTTGCTGTTGCTAACTTATCTTTAGCTACTAGTGAAAATTATAAAAATAAAGACGGTGAAAAAGTTACTCAAACTGAATGGCATGACATAGTTTTATGGAGAGGTCTAGCTGAAGTAGCTGAAAAATATCTAAAAAAAGGCTCCAGTGTTTACATTGAAGGAAAATTACGAACTAATAAATGGGTTGATAAAGACGAAAACACAAGATATAAAACCGAAGTTTTAGCAGACAAATTAACTATGCTCGGTAGATCTCAAAATCAAGAGCAATCTTCTGAAAGTACATCTGAAGATGACCTCCCTTTTTAATTAACTATTGAAATTTGAAAGACGATCCTCTTCCCATTATTTTAAATATTTTTTCTCAAGTTGATGTTAATTTTTTTCAGCTAGAAAATTTATTAATTTTTTGTTTAATTATAATCCTACTTTTATTTTCAGCTTTTGTTTCAGGTGCTGAAATTTCATATTTTTCACTAAATATGTCTGATTTAGAAGAGCTTAATGAGGATAATAAAAAAAGTAAATTAATCTATAAATTATTAAGAGAACCAAATTCGTTATTGGCAACAATATTGATTGCAAATAATTTTATAAATGTTGCTATTGTAATTATTTCAACTTATTTAACAAGTATTTCTTTTGTTTTTCCTGATGACTCAATACTAGAATTTGTTTTTCAAGTTATAGTAATTACTTCTTTTTTAGTATTGTTTGGTGAAATTACTCCTAAAGTATATGCTAATCAGAATGCTGTTAAATTTAGCCTTTGGATGGCAAACCCTTTAATCTTATTAAGAAAAATCTTCTATCCTTTTAGTTATATATTGGTTTCTTCAACCTCTATAATTGAAAATAGACTTAAAAAGAATAATTCAAATGTAAATATTGAAGAAATTTCTAAGGCTCTTGATTTAACAGATGAGCAACATGAAGGCAAAGAAGGTAAAATTTTGAGAAGTATTGTTGAATTTGGAAATACTGATGTAAAGGAAATTATGAAATCTAGAGTAGATGTTGTAGCTGTAGATAAGGACACAAAATATTCAGAACTTTTAAAAATTATTACTTCATCTGGATTTTCTCGAATTCCTGTTTATGACAAGCAATTTGATAATATTTTAGGAATATTGTATATAAAAGATCTAATACCTTACCTTTCAAATGATAATGATTTTAAATGGTTAGATCTTTGTAGAGCTCCTTTTTTTGTGCCTGAAAATAAAATGATTAATGATCTTTTAAAAGAGTTTCAGGCTAAGAAAAACCATATTGCAATAGTAGTTGATGAATACGGAGGAGCTTCTGGTATAGTAACATTAGAGGATGTGCTTGAAGAAATTGTTGGTGAGATTAATGATGAGTTTGATGATGATGATAATATATATTCTAAGCTTGATGATAGTAATTATATTTTTGAAGGAAAAATTTTATTAATTGATTTTTTAAAGATTGTAAATTGTGATGTTGATTTTCTCGATGACTTAAAAGGAGAGTCAGATTCTTTAGCTGGTTTGATTTTAGAGCATGAAGGGAAAATTCCAAAAATTGGGGATGTTATAAAAATCAAACATTTTACTCTTCAAATAGAAGCAGTAGATTTAAGAAGAATAAAAAGAATTAAAGTTTCCATTAATGAGATATAGCATTCTTTTTCTTTTCTTATTTTCTTGCACAAATGACTATACTCCAAAACCTCGCGCTTATTTTAAAATTAATTTGCCTGAAAAAGAGTATCTCATATTTAACGAGAAAAAATATGACTTTTCTTTTTTTTATCCAAGTTATTCTAAAATAGAAATTGATAAAAAGTCTAATTTTTTAAATTTGAACTTTTATTCCTTCTCTGGCAAATTGCATTTAACATATGTCAATTTGAATGGTAATTTGAATCAACATATTGAACAATCAAGATCATTAGCATACAAGCATAATAATCAAGCAGATATTATCAGTGAGCAATTATATATTAACAAGGACAGAAATGTTTATGGAATGTTATACGATTATGAAGGAATTACAGCAACTTCTTCTCAATTTTATCTCACTGATAGTGTTAAACATTTTTTTAGAGGATCATTTTATTTTGACACAGAAATAAATGATTCTATTGTTCCAATAAATAATTTTGTTAAAGAAGATATTAAATATTTAATTGAATCTTTTAGTTGGAAATAGATTATTTTAAAATAACTTTTTTCTCAACTGTGTTATCATCGTAAATATAAAGATATATTGCATTTGAATTCGAAGAATTTTCTCTTCCTAGTACGTCGATAATCTTTATTATCTTTCTGTTACTTGGGTTATGCTCGCTGATTGCAGTATTGTTATCCCAAAGATTAATATTATCAATAAAAAGATTGTTTTCATATTGATTTACATTTCTAAATTTAATAGCAAAATCATCTTGATTAGTATATGAAGACAAGTCAATTACAACTGAAGACCAATCATTATTATTACTTGGGAACCAATTAAATGGATTATATGCAGGCGATGTAGTAGTAAGGTTTAGTCCAGCTTTTTCCCATACATTTTGCCAAGTATTTCCGCAATCATCAGATACATAAATAATTAATGTATCTGACCAGTTTTGAGAAGAAGCGGGGTTAGTCCACAAACTGTATGCATAATCAAAAGTTAAGTATATACTAGAATATGATGTTAGATCAACTGTTGGCAGAATAAAATCATCATACTGCCCATTAGCAGAGTATTCTGCATTATTTATATAAATTGATGAATTACTATTATATCCCGCACTATTAGTCCATTCCCAAGTATCACTACCATCATTATTTATGATTGTCCAACTAGGAAGCCCACTTTGAAAGTTTTCATAAATTGGTGGGTTTGTTGCAGCACAAAAACAATTGTTTTGACAAGCAATTAGATCAGAGTATGTTCCGTTTCCATTAAGAGGGTCTATACAGTTTCCATTCACGCAGTTCCATGAAGGAGTAGGAGGAGTATTACTGCACAAACTATGGCTTAGAAGGTCAGGTCTGTACTGATTGATTGCTGAAACCATTCTGGCTTTTTGACCTTGTGTAAAAAGATTCATACACCCATCATTTGTATAGTCCATGTAATTCATAAACATATCTCCATTACTATTTGAAGAGCCGCAGCTATTTGCATTATGAGGAAAAGCAGGACAAGAATAATTTGCTTCTTCTTGTAGTGGTGTATCATTAACATTATCATTTCCACATGTTCCATATCCCCATACATGGTCTAGATTAAGCCAATGTCCAACTTCATGTGTACACGTTCTTCCTTTATTATATGGAGCTTGAACGGTACCTGTATTACCAAAATATCTATAACCAACGACAACTCCGTCATCAGGATTATTAAAATTAGATGGAGGAGTGGCATAGCCAAGAATTCCTCCCGAAAGGTCACAAACCCAGATATTTAAATATTTATCTTGATCCCAAGGATCAATACCTCCAGTAGCAGTTGATTTCATTGCATCAGCTTGAATTGAAAAAGATGTCTGGCTTGTTTGAGTTCTAGTAATTCCATTTGTAAATGCACCATTTGGGTCTACTGTAGCTAAACAAAATTCAATTTCAGTATCAGCTGCAATTCCTTGCCACACAGATGGAGTCATTATAGCATCTACATTTGTTCTTCTATAATCAGCATTTAAGATATCTATTTGAGAAAAAATTTGTTGATCGGATATGTTTTCTGCAGAAGTATTCCAAACAACATGAACAACAACTGGAATCGTTATTATTGTATTGGAGTTTTTATTAAAGTTTGATGCTATCCAATTTTTTGTTTGGAAATTTACCTTTTTTCTTGATTCTTTGAATTGAGGATATTTATTGTTTAATACATCAATGTATTCATCAGTAGAGCACCGTTGTTGGCTTTTGCTTGTAAATGATATAAATACAGCTACAATAAATAGACAAAAAATTCTCATAAAACTAATTTTTACAAATATAATGCTAATTTTTTTTACGCATATTTAGTAAATGTGATTTTAAAAAACTGAATAAATAGATTTTTATAATTTAATATAACCATAAAAAAAAAGTGAAATTATTGCTGATTATCCCTTGATTTGTTACTTTTGCACACCATTTTTAAAAAAACAAAGATGTACGCAATAGTAGAAATAGCAGGACAACAATTCAAAGTAGAAAAAGATCAGCAGATTTTTGTACATCGTTTGGATGCAAAAACTGGATCTAAAATTTCATTTGATAAAGTATTGTTAACAGATGATAATGGTAAAGTAAATATAGGTAAACCAACTGTTTCTGGAGTTTCAGTATCTGCAAAAGTGTTAGAGCATTTAAAAGGAGATAAAGTTGTAGTTTTTAAAAAGAAAAGAAGAAAGGGCTATAGAGTTAAAAATGGACATAGACAATATTTAACAAAAATCGAAATTGATAAAATTGGTAAATCAGCTGCTAAAAAATCTGTAAAGAAGGAAAAAGTTGTAGAGAAAAAGGCAGTAATTGAAAAAAAATCAACTGCTTCAAAGAAAAAAACATCTACTACAAAAAAATCGACTACTAAGAAAAAAACTGTAGCAAAGAAATAAATATAAAAATAAGTTATGGCACATAAAAAAGGAGCAGGTAGTACTAAAAACGGAAGAGATTCAAGAAGCAATAGGCTAGGAGTAAAAATATATGGTAATCAATCTGTAATTGCTGGCAATATTATTGTAAGACAAAGAGGAACCGTTCATAACCCAGGTAATAATGTTGGAATGGGTAAAGATCATACTTTATTTGCTCTAACTGATGGAATTGTAAAATTCACAAAGAAACGAAATAACAAATCATACGTTTCTGTCGAAGCTTAAATTCGAATTGATTATTTTGAATAAAAAAAGCTCTTGATTAATCAAGAGTTTTTTTTTTAATTTTGTTTAAAATTTTTTAAATGCTACATATTTCAGATTTACGTAATAATAAGAATCTTATCATTGAAAGATTAAAGATCAAAAATTTTGATTGTAAAGACTTATTAGATGTTCTAATATCAAAAGATGATGAAAGAAAAATTCTTCAACAAAAATCTGATGATTTATTGTCAAAGCAAAACCAAATTGCTAAAAAAATTGGCGAATTATTTAAAAGTGGTCAAACAAATGAAGCTAATGAACTAAAAGAAACCTCAGCTAAAATTAAAAAAGATTCTCAAGAACTCATTTCTTTACAAAATAAGATTGAAGATGAGATTTATAATATTTTAGTTCAAATTCCAAATGTTCCACATAAGTCTGTTAAAGCTGGCGCTTCAGAAAAAGATAATGAAATTCTCAAAGAATATGGTGAAAAACCTAAATTGTTTGAACATGCTTTACCCCATTGGGATTTAGCTGAAAAATTTGACCTTATTGACTTTAAGTTAGGAAATAAAATTACGGGCTCAGGATTTCCTGTTTTTAAAGGAAAAGGAGCAAAGCTGCAAAGAGCATTAATTTCATTTTTTTTAGATCAAAATATAAATGCTGGATA
>CAZJXE010000056.1:0-6799 GCA_964549835.1 uncultured Weeksellaceae bacterium | reverse complement strand
TTCATAATTCTTACTCTTTTTAAAGACCTAACTTTATAATCAAAGTATTCGCACATTCTTCTTATTTGCCGATTTAATCCTTGTGTCAAAATAATTTTAAAAGTCTTTTTGCCAGTTTGTTTAACAAAACATTTGCTAGTAATAGTTTCTAAAATAGGAACGCCATTAGCCATAGATTTAATGAAATCTTTGGTTACTGGCTTATTTACTTCAACAATATATTCTTTTTCATGTTGATTGTTTGCTCTTAAAATTTTATTTACAATATCACCATCGTTAGTAAGAAATATCAGGCCTTCTGATGGTTTGTCTAATCGGCCTATTGGAAAAATTCTACTTGGATAATTAATAAAGTCAATTATATTGTCTTTCTCTCTCCTTGTGTCAGTGGTGCATACTATTCCGATTGGCTTGTTAAAAGCCAAATAAATGTTTTTTTTTGTCTTAATGGGCTTAACCAGCTTATTATCAATCTTTATTTCATCTGTTAATTGAACTTTTTGACCCATTAGAGCAATATCGCCGTTAATTTTAATTCTTTCTTGCTCAATCAAAGTATCTGCCCTTCTTCTTGAGCAAAAACCAATTTCACTTAAATATTTATTAATTCGAATTAACTTTTCTTCGTCCATATATGGCAAAAATAAACTAAACTTTTATTTAGCTCGTATATTTAAATTATCTTTGAATATAAATTATAATCTTATGAAAAATCTCATTTTATCTATTCTAATTCTATTTATAAGCATCCAAAATGTCATGGCTGATGAAGGAATGTGGATGCCAAATCTTATTAAAATAATTAACGAAAATGATATGCAAGAAATGGGGTTAAAATTATCAGCTGATGATATATATAATATAAATAACTCTTCTTTAAAGGATGCTGTAGTGGCTTTAAATGGTGGTGGCTGTACTGCAGAAATGATTTCTTCTGAAGGGCTTATGTTAACAAATCATCATTGTGTTGATGATATTATTCAGGGACATTCTTCAATAGAAAATAATTATTATGAGAATGGTTTTTGGGCTATGAGTAAATCTGAGGAATTAAAAAACGAAAGCCTAAGCGCGACATTTTTGGTAAGTATTGAAGATGTAACCAATCGATTTATTGATAGCCTAGATATCTCACTTTCTGAATCTGAAAGAGGCAAGCTTATTTCAAAGATTTCAAAACAAATTGTAAAAGAAAAAACTGATAGCACAACACTCTCAGCAAGGGTTAGGTCCTTTTATGGTGGCAATGAGTTTTATTTAATTACTTATGTAACATATAGGGATGTTCGTTTAGTTGGTGCACCCCCAGCATCTATTGGAAAATTTGGGGGAGATACTGACAACTGGATGTGGCCTCGTCACACAGGAGATTTTTCCCTTTTAAGGGTATATATGGCTCCAGATGGCTCTCCAGCAGAATATTCTGTTGATAATATTCCATATGTTCCAAAGCATCACCTACCAATACAATTAGATGGTGTTGAAAATGAAGACTATACAATGATAATGGGTTATCCTGGAAGGACTAATCGATTCCTAACATCATATGGTGTGAAAGAGGCTCTTGAAATCACATATCCTGAAATCATTAAAATAAGAACCAAAAAGCTTGAGATTATGAAAAAGGGAATGGATTCTGATAAAAAAACAAAGCTTCAGTATACTGCAAAATATTCTCGAATCTCAAACTATTGGAAGTACTACATTGGTCAATCTAAAGGGCTTAAAAGAATGAGGGTATATTCTAAAAAGTTAGCTATTGAAAATAGTTTTGAAAACTGGGTTAATAATGGAGATAGTGTAAGGGCTAAAAAATATTCGGGTGTACTAACTGAGCTTGAAAAAGCATATGAAAAAAATAAAAAAATTGCATTCAATCGAACATATCTAACCGAAGCAATTTTTCAAGGTCCTGAAATTCTATCTTTTTCATATACTATGAAAAATAGAATTAATGCATTGCCTAAAGACAAGGAAAAGCGTACTGAAGGTTTAAGAAAATTAAAAAAATTAGCAAAAGAGTTTTATAAAGATTATAATCCTGCTATTGATCAAGAGCTTCTTTCTGCAATGTTAGAAATGTATTATTACAATGTTCCTAAATCTCAGCATGCTCCTATTTTCAAAAAAATTGAAAATCAACTTTTTGGTTTTAAAAATCTTGATTTTGTTTTTTTTGCTAAAAATTTATTTAAACGATCCTACTTTTCTAATGAAGAAAAATGTATTAATTTTTTAAAGAATCCCTCAAAATATTTGGCAGAAAAAGATCCTGCCTATTTAGTCTTTAGCTCTATATATGATAAATACTTAAGCGAGCTATATCCAGGCAGAAAAGAGGTGAGAGATTTAATGAGAAGGGGGAATCGGCTTTTTATTGCTGGTGTAAGAGAAATGGACACATTAAGAAATTTTTATCCCGATGCTAATTCTACAATGAGGGTTACATATGGAAAGGTAAAGGATTATAAAGCACAAGAAGCTGTTTTTTATGACTATTACACAACATTAACTGGAGTAATAGACAAAGAAGACTCCACTAATAATGAGTTTGTTGTCCCTGATCGCCTAAAAGAATTAGAAAGCACTAAAGACTACGGAAGATATGCAGATCAAGATAGTGTTTTAAGGGTAAATTTTATCTCGAATAATGATATAACAGGCGGAAACTCTGGCTCTCCAGTAATTAATGCTTGGGGTGAAATAGTAGGAACTGCCTTTGATGGAAATTGGGAAGCAATGAGTGGGGATATTGCTTTTGAAAAAGATATCCAAAGAACTATTTCAGTTGACATAAGGTATATTATGTTTATAATAGATAAGTATGCAAATGCAGGATACCTGATTGATGAGATGACAATTGCTCCAAGTAGAAAAAGTTTATCAGACTAGCTAGTATGCTCTTGCTTTGTTTCCTTCAATAAAGTTGATAAAAGCTTTGGTTACAACCTTATTCCCTCCTGGTGTTGGGTAATCTCCAGTAAAATACCAGTCTCCTTTATGATTAGGGCAAGATACATGTAGGTCTTCTATACTTTGGTAAATAATTTCAACCTCTGAATTAACATCTTTGGGCGTTAAAATACTACTTATTTTAGATGATATTTGCTTTGCAGTAAATGGACTATATATTTCTTTGACATAGTTTTGCATTTCCTCTTTCGGCAACTTAATTTGAGATTTACACTTTGTATAAACATCTTCAATTACGGATTGCATTTTGTTGTCTTTAAGCAATTCAATAGCCGCTTGAAAAGCAACAAAATCACCAAGTATTGCCATATCAATACCATAACAATCTGGGTATCGAATTTGAGGGGCAGATGATACAACTACTATTTTTTTTGGCCCTAATCGATCAAGGATTCTTATTATTGATTGTTTTAGTGTAGTTCCTCTAACAATACTATCATCAATCATTACTAAGTTGTCAGAGCTAGATACTTTTCCATAAGTAATATCGTAAACATGAGCAACTAAATCATCTCTATTTACATCTGAAGTGATAAATGTTCTAAGCTTTGCGTCTTTTATTGCTATTTTTTCTACTCTTGGACTGATATCCATAATTTTATTTATCTCTTCAATTGAAGGATCATTTCCTAAAGATTTTATTTTTTCAGACTTAACTTTATTTAAATAGTTAGAGGCCTCTTGCATCATTCCAAAATAGGAAACCTCAGCTGTATTTGGAATGTATGAAAAAACAGTATTTTTCATGTCTTTATCAATCGCATCTAAAACTTTTTTAAAAATTTGCCTTCCTAAATTCAGCCTCTCATTATAAATATCCTGATCGTTTCCTCTTGAGAAATAAATTCTTTCAAAAGAACATGCTTTTCTTGGCAGCGGTTTTAAAACTTGCTTTAAAGAAACTCTACCATTTTTCTTAATAATTAAAGCGTTTCCTCTGTCTATTTCTTTAATTTCTTTTTCATTTATGTTAAATGCAGTTTGAATAACCGGTCTTTCTGAAGCAACCACAACTATCTCATCATCACAATAATAATAAGCAGGACGAATTCCAGAAGGGTCTCTTAAAGCAAATGCATCTCCATGGCCAAGCAAACCACACATAACATAGCCGCCATCCCAATGTTTTGACGCATTTGACAGTATTTTTTGGATATTAATTTCTTCTTCGATTTTTTTAGAAATCTCAATCTTAGAAAAATCTCCTCTGTATTTTTGATAAATACTAACATTTTCCTCGTCAAGGAAATGACCTATTTTTTCTATAATGGTAATCGTATCTGACTTTTCTTTTGGATGTTGACCTAGATCGGTTAGGTGCCCAAACAATTCATCAACATTTGTCATATTGAAATTTCCAGCTAATGCCAAGTTTCTTGTTTTCCAATTGTTTTGCCTTAGAAAAGGGTGGCACTGCTCTATGCTGTTACCTCCATATGTGCCATATCGCAAATGCCCTAAAAAAAGCTCTCCAGTAAAAGGCATGTTGTGTTTTAACCAATTGGTATCTTCTAATTTGCTAGGGTCACTTTCTTCAAGATTTATAAAGCGTTGATTTATTTGAGCAAATAAATCTTGAATTGGATTAGTTGTTGTTGATCTTTTTCTACTTATATATCTTTTTCCAGCAGGAGTATCTAACTTAACATTTGCCATTCCAGCACCGTCTTGGCCTCTGTTTCTTTGTTTTTCCATGAGAAGGTACATCTTTTTTAAAGCATAAAATGAAGTGCCGTATTTTTCTTTATAAAATTCAAGTGGCTTTAGAAGTCTTAACATTGCCACCCCACACTCATGCTTTAAAGCATCGCTCATAGATTATTTTTTGAAATACAAATGTATTAATTATTGCATTATAAGCTTCACTAATTCTTGGATTCCAGGATTAGTATATATTTCTCCGTCGATATTAAATGTTGGTATGATTCTTTTACCCCCATTTACACTTCTAACATAGTCTGCTGCTAAAGCATCTTTAGAGACATCTATCAATTCATATGCTATATTGTGCTCGTCTAAATATTTTTTAGCTACTCTACAATCTGAACACCAATCGGCGCTATACATTTTGATTTTCATGTAAACTGAATTTAAATTTTTTGTCATTTTGTAAAACTGTACATAAACTACAATGTGAAAGATATGTAAACTCAAAACTTTCTTCAATTCTAAAGCTATTGTTGTCAACAACAAACAACCCTTTACACTCTAGATTTCCATATGCAGAAAATCTTTTAATTTGATAATATGTAGATTTTTTTGATAGAAAAAACCATGATCCAGCTCCAATACCTCCAAGCCATTGAGCACCGTCGGGAATATTCTTTGTTTTTTTTGGAGGAGAAAAACTCATGACCTTTCAATACTCTTTAAATATGACTCAAGCCAGTTTCTTTTAATCTCCAAAAACGAATCTTCTGTTATTTTATAAAAATGTGCATTTGCAATTCCTACATTTCTTTTGGGTGAGGGAGAAACAGATATTGGGAATTTTAATCTAGCATTTTTGATGTAGGTTGGGCTAGAACTTCTCATGACTGATGCAACAAATCTAGAACAATTAGTTCCTCTATATGCAAATGGCCCATACGGGATGAGTCCTTTTTCTTGTGTTTCTTTGGCATACTTAAATGCTTTTTCAAAAGAAACATCATGTAAAATTGATGCATATAATGTCCCCTCTCCATGAAAACTGTCATTGTTTTTAATCTCAACTAAAATCTCTTTTATATTAACAATAGTGTTCTCTTCTATTTTAACTTGGGTTTTAATTTCAACATCTCTGTCTGTACTAATATCTCTAACCCTTCCAAAGTCTTTTGGTGAATGATATCTACCAAAATCAAAGTAACAAAGTTTACTGGTTTTTCTTTGTACTAACACTAAAGCAGAGTGACCTACCCTATACTTTCCGTTTTGCGCAAAAAAAAAGTCATACCATGCTCCAGTAGAAGCAACCATGCCCTCTGGCCAAGCTAAAGCAATAATAAAGTCATTTTGCATATAGCGAATATAGCTTCTTTTTTTTAATTTATTTTTTTGATTAGGTCGTCATTCAGACCACAGAACTCTTCTAATTTTCTAAAAAATAATTGTAGATCTTGTTCAGTATTCTCAGAATTAATTGTAACAAGTCTTATAAAGCAATCTTTATTAAAATAACCAAAACCAACCATTATTTGATTGTGCTCATAAAGCTTAGTACACAAGTCGATGGGATCATAATCTTTATAATTAAAACAGATTGATAAAGAATTATCAAAGCTATATATCTTGTAATGGTTATTGTTTTTTACATATTCTCTGGCATATTGAGCAAGATTAAATTCATGCTCAACCATGCTTTTTAATCCTTTCGTTCCTATAGCCTTCCAGAGTACCCAAAATTTTAAAGCATTATTTCTTCTTCCGCATTCAAAAGAAGTATAGCCTAAATTATAATCATCATCATTTGTTTGATACAAATAAGAGGCCTTATTGCTGAAGGATTCGTGTAGGGCGTCTTTTTTATTTACTACAAGAATAGATGTGCTTAATGGAACACCTAGTGTTTTGTGAGCATTAAAGCAAAAAGAGTCAGATTTTTCTAAGCCCCTTAAAAGATGGAAATACTTTTCTGTAAAAATTACAGAACCTCCAAAAGCACCATCAACATGTAGCCAAGCATTATATTTCTTTGAAATTTTAGAGATTTCAAAAATGTCGTCAAATGCACAAAGAACTGTAGTTCCTGCTGTTGCATTAATGTAAAAAGGTACATATCCATTTTTAAAATCATCTTTAATTTGAGTCTCTAAGGCTTTTGTATCAAGCTGGCCAAATTTAT
>CAZJXE010000055.1:0-6826 GCA_964549835.1 uncultured Weeksellaceae bacterium | reverse complement strand
ATGTATTCTGCTATTTTAATTACTCATATTGTAATAAGTATCTTTTTATCTTTAATAGCATTTTATATTGTTAACAGATCTATTTTTGGTTTAATTAAAAATTTAAACTTTTCTGTTTTTCAAGATTATTATGTGCCAGTTTTTGCAGTTGTTCTTTTATATATAGAACTTATTTTAGGATTATTACTTTATTCAATGCATATGACTAAATTGGAAGATTTTATTAATCAGGCAAATGCTAATGATTATTTCTCATCCCGTTTTTGGGCAATTGAACATACGATTCTAATGTTTTTTGCAATTATTTTTGGTCATCTTGGTCTTGTTTACGCTAAAAATCTAATTAATAATAGAGAAAAGTTTAAAATGAACCTGACATATTTTGGCTTATCATTTGTTTTAATAATGATTTCTCTAATAATGAATATTCCCACTAATGCATAACAGAAATAATATATTATTAATTGAAGATCAAAAATCATTAGCTCAAGATGTTGTTAAATATCTTAGTGATAATAATTATAAGTGTACTCATGTTAACTCAATAAAAAATGCAAAATTATCTCTAAAAAATAGCAACTATAATACAGTTCTATTAGATTTAGGTTTACCAGACGGAGATGGACTTAATCTCATTAAATTAATAAAAGAAAAGGATCCTTCTTGTGGTGTAATAATAATTTCAGCTAAAGATGCTCTAGATAAAAAAGTAGAGGGACTTGAGCTTGGTGCAGATGATTATCTGACTAAACCATTTTTTATGCCTGAACTTAATGCTAGAATTAAATCTTTAATTAGACGTTTAAATTTTGAGGGAAATAATGAAATAAATGCTGGTGTTTTAAAAGTTATTCCTGAACAAATGAGATTATTTGTAGATGGAATAGATGTAGAATTAACAAATACAGAGTTTAACCTTCTTCTATATTTTGTTTCCAATAAAAATAGGGTACTAAGTAAAACTAACCTTGCAGAGTATATGTCATCTAAATATTTTGATTATGGATTCTCAAATGATGTAATATATGGGCATATTAAAAATCTTAAGAAAAAATTAGAAAAGGCCGGTTCCCCTGAATATATAAAAAATGTTTATGGAGTAGGATATAAATTTTTTTCTGAATGAAACTAACAACTAAAACAGGTTTAAGCTTTATTTCTCTGAGCGCGATATTCTTTCTTTTTGGAAGTGTATTTATGTATTATAGTGTAAGAGTAATTTTAGCAGATGATTTATCAGCAAGGCTATTTCAAATGCAAAGTGACTTTGTTGAAAATGCTAGCTCTGTAAATGACATAACATCATTATCTAATAAAAATATTTTTATCACAGAATTAACAAATAATACTGAGACTAGTTTTTCGGATACCGTTTTAATTGAAAATGATAATTATGTCCTTTATAGAAAAATTACTTTTTCCCATTTATACAATGATAAAAACTATGAGATTGAAATTTTGCAATCTCAAAAACAAACAGACCTTTTGATATGGCGAATTGTAATTTTAAATGTAGCTCTTGCTATGAGTTTTTTCTTAATTATATTTTTTCTCAACCGAATAAGTATTCGAAGAGGCTTAAGAATTTTTTATAAGACTGTATCTAAGTTAGAAAACTATAATATTAGTAAGCCTGAGCTAATCTCATTTGAGAACAGTGAGATTGATGAGCTTAATAAGCTTACAGAAATTTTTAAAAAAATGTCTTTAAAAATTAGCGCCGATTTTAATGAACAAAAAGAATACACCGAAAACGTATCTCATGAGATACAAACTCCTTTAGCAATTATAAGTGCTAAAGCCGACGAATTGTTGCAATCAGAAAATTTGAACAAAGAAGAAATGGAGCAGCTTGAAACAATCATGAATACAACAAGTAGGCTAGCTAGAATTAATCAGGCTTTGATTTTACTTACAAAAATTGACAATAAATTTTATGAAGAAAAAACCTCTTTTTCAGTTTTAGAGCTTTTGCACAATAAAATAAAATTTTATTCTGATCTTATTAAAGAAAAGGATATTGAAGTTGAAATAGATGTAGACAATAAATTTACAATTGCTATGAATTCGTATTTAGCTGATACATTATTCTTAAATTTAATAAAGAATTCGATCATGCATAATATCAGTGGTGGTAAAATAAAAATTGACTATGATGGTCAGTATTTAAATATTAGAAATTCAGGACCTGAGCTAACAATAAAGGATAATATTTTTAAAAGATTTGTAAGAAGCTCAAATAAGGATAGTCTAGGTATAGGCTTATCTATTGTTAAAAGAATTTGTGATTTATATTTAATTAATATAACTTACAAATATGTTAATCAACATCATTTTATATTAGATTTTAAAAAATGAAAAAAGATTTTTTCAAGAATTTAAATAAAGATGAGTATGAAATTATCGTCAACAAGGGAACTGAGGCTCCGTTTTCTGGCGAATATAATGATCATTATGAATCTGGTTATTTTGTGTGTCGCGCATGTGGTAATAAGCTTTACGAATCAAAGACTAAGTTTGATTCAGGCTGTGGATGGCCATCATTTGATGATGAAATTCCTGGAGCTATAGTTAGGTATGAAGACAACTCTTTAGGAAGAAAAAGAATTGAAATATGTTGCTCTAAATGTGATGGCCATTTAGGACATGTATTTCATGGTGAAAAAATCACTCCCAAAGACACAAGGCATTGTGTAAATTCTTTAAGTATTAAGTTTGTTCCATGGAAGCTCAAAAATTAAAGAATAATTTTTATTCTTTAGGAAGAGTTATTGCAAAGCTAGTTCCCTCTTTAGAGTTTGACTCCAATAGAAATAATTTTCCTTTGTGATAATCTTCTATAATTCTTTTTGATAATGAAAGCCCTAGCCCCCAACCTCTTGTCTTTGATGTTACGCCAGGTTTAAAAATATCACTTATTAGTAATTTGTCAATACCTTTTCCGGTATCTTTAATGATAATTTGTATGTTAGAATTACTTTCACTAATGGCAATTTTAATTTTACCTTTTCCTTGCATAGCATCTACCGCATTCTTACAAATATTTTCAATTACCCACTCTAATAATGTTTTGTTAATATTTGTAAATAATTCGTTTTCTGATGTTTCTATTATAAACTCAGTATTTTGAGACAATCTAGATTTTAGATATTTAACAGATTTTTCTACTATTGAAATTATTTCATGCTTTTCTAGCTTTGGCTTTGAACCAATTTTAGAAAACCTGTCAGCAATAGTTTCTAGTCTATTTAGATCTTTTTTAATTTCAAAGACCATCTCTTCATTTTTATTATCTTTTATTAATTCGCTCCAAGCCATTAATGAAGAAAGTGGTGTCGCTATTTGGTGAGCTGTTTCTTTTGCCATTCCTGCCCAAACTTGATTTTGTTCTGATTTTCTGGCTGAACTAAATACCATATAGCCAATAAAAACAAATATTGAAATAAACAAAAGCTGGTATATGGGATAATATCTAAGGTTATTTAGTAGTTCGGAATCCGCATAATATATCCACTGTTTATCTCCAATAAAATTAATCTCAATTGGTTCATCACCACTTTCACGCATATCATTAAGGGTATTGCGAAGATATAATCTGTACTGGTTAAGTAGTTTTTGTGCTTTTATAGTGGTAATACTATCTTGCTTTATTGGATTTGCATTATACCTGATCCCCTCGTACTTTGATAAAATCAGACTATCAGATTTTGAAAAATATTTTATGTTTCTTGTTTCTAAGATACTATCACATTCATCAACAAGTATTACAGGAATATTTCTATTTTCTGAAACCACTTTAATAGCAAGAGAAAAGTCTCCTTGGCTAGAAGAATTGACAAGTTGTTTGGTTGCTTGAGCCCATATTTCAATTTTTTTAGTTTCCTCGCTTTTTAGCTCCTTTACTAACTTATTTGTAATAAAAACTGAAGCAACACTTATTAGTATTGCGAGCAATGATAATACTAATTTCCATCGTTGTTTTTTAGAATAGATATTCATTATTAGTAAAAATAAATAAATTATGGATTATCATCCCATTCAATTTCTAAATCCTCAGATTCTTCATCTTTCTCTTTCTTTTTAAGCTCTTCGGAAATAATTTTTTTAACATCAATTATTTCTTTCTTAATTTCTTGTTTTATATTTTCTTTGATTTTTAATTTTTCAAAATATATTTCACTATCATCTTTATTACCTTTCATTCTAATTTGAAGATCAGTTTTTAATGGGCTGATACTATCATTAGGATTAAAATCACTTCTTTTAGAACGAAATCTTTTGGCAAGAAGATCTGACAGAAGTAGGCTAACTTTATAATTATAGTCTCTATTAAAAAAATGTTTGCCAGAAATAATCAGACTGAGTGCACTTGAATTGATTTCCATATTTGGAACAGAAATTATTTTATCTTTAATCTTTATTTCATTTTCAAGTTTAGAAAATTTAATGTGTTCAAGATCTTTTAATTTAACATAAGCAGAAAGACTCTCTAAAGGTTTGAAGTCTATTAATTCTCCTTTCTCTATTGTAATTTTTGAATTTACATCAATAGATTCATAATTTAAATTTAGATATTTATCCCAATACATATTGCATATAATCCTTGAGCTACTAAGCCCTTTTATGTGCTTGTCTTGAATAAAATCTTGACCAAAATTGTTAAAAGCACTAAACCCTTTTTTTACATCTATTTTTTCTAGTTTAATATTTGAAGTGAGTTTAAAATTATTTTTTTCATTCTTATAAAATTTGCCATCAAAAGACATTTTTCCGTCAAAAATATTAAGCTCAAGGTCTTTACTTGAAATAGAGTTATCTTTAAAATAAAAATTACCGTTTATGTTGTTTGGGTAGATATTATTATATACTAATGTTTCAATTTTAGAATTTAATCTGAAGGTTAAATATTCGGGAAGCACAAATTCAGTTAAATTATCTTCATCTTTTTCATCACTTGCCATTAGTGTTTTGAGATTTATTGTTTTCGAATTTAAATCACCTACAAGTTCAATTTTTGAGTTACTATTTAAAAGAATATAATTAAATAGATTTTTAACTATACCCACATACTTTATGTCACTATCCTTTATATTAATCAAGCTATTATTTATTTTAATACTGTCATTATAAATTTGAGCATTACATTTAGCTACATTAATTTTTACAGGATAATTTCTATATAAGAAATTTAGGTCAGTAAGAGAAATTTCAGAATAGTGATTTCCATTTAAAAAGTGATTATTAAAATTTTCATCAAAAGAGATCTTGCCTTCATATTTTGTTTTTGCATTAATTTGCCCATTACATTCATAAAAAGGACTTTCTTCAAAATAATAATTTGCTTCATCCATTTGCCAAACAGATATAAGATCTGCATTTAAATAATAATCTGCTAAATTGGACAATAAAAACTCTCCCTTTATATTTCCTTTTTTTGTTTTTCCATCAAAATTATTAAATGAAACACTCGAGGATTTAAAGTTATTATTTAATCCATTATCAATAATCCCATTACATGAAATATTAGAAAGATAGAATGGGTATTTTTTAGTTTCAAAAACACCTTCAGTGACTGAATAATCAATAGTTAAATGTGGGTTTTTTTGAGATCCTATTTTTCCTTTAATTATTGCATTATAATTTATAATCCCATCTAATAAAATTGAGGCATATATTTGTCTTAAGTGTTTGGGCGTATTCTGAGTAAATGACTTAATATTTTGTTTTTCACCAATTATTTCTAAATCAAGATAGTTTTCTTGATTTAAAAAGCCTTTAACAAAGAACTTTAAACCCTCAATATCAATTGATGAACTTTTTAATTTTTCTATTCCATCAGTATTTAAATAATTTATGTTGACCTTTACTTTTTTGTTTTCTAGGTACTCTTTATTATAAATTTCTGTTTTTTTGCTTGTATAACTACCATCAATATTGTAATTATTTTTTTCTATAATATCTAGTTTAATATTAGAACAGATTAGTGCTAGTTCTGTTTTATTAGGCTGAGAAGAATAGTTAAAAACTGTGTTTACTAGTTTAATTTCCTCAAGTTTTATTTCTGTTTCATTATTGTTGTTATTTTTTAAAAAAGCATAATTAGTTTTATTAGCACTTTCTTTTATTGAGATTTTTCCGCTATTGATAGAAATATTTTCAATCGAAAAAGTATTAAAAATAAACTTTATAACACTAAAACTTACATAAGCACTTTCTGCATATAATAAGGTATCATTGCCAAATGATACGTCTTCTTGAATATATAATTTATTAATTTTTACTGTGGAGAAAGGGAAGTTATCAAAAAGTTGAAAGTCAACATCGCCAATCTCTAAGTTAGTTGGGATTTGTTCTTTTAGATTTTTTACTACTGCACTCTCAATTTGCTCGCTGAAAATCAAGCTGCTGATTACTCCCCCAATAAGTAGTATAAGACCTAAAGATGTTAGGAGGAGAGAGATTTTTTTAATTATTTTATTCATACTATAATTAAATAACGATAATATTTATTTAATCGTCTAATCTATTGACGTTTTAAAATTGATATTTCTTCTTCAGTTAGAAAACGACTTTCTTTTCTCGCAATATTTTTTTTTGTAAGACCCCCATAATAGACACGATCAATTTTTGATGCTTGATAATTGTATTTTTCAAAAATTTTTTCAATAACATTTTTTGTTGGGCCAATCACTTCAATGCCAATTTCTTTTTTGTCATTAGCACTTGCATAAGCAATTTCACTAATTTTTAAATTGTATTCACTCCAATTTGCAGATTTAATTTTTTTAAGATCAATGTCTTTTAGATTTTTGTCTAATGTTACATG
>CAZJXE010000054.1:0-6915 GCA_964549835.1 uncultured Weeksellaceae bacterium | reverse complement strand
TCTACCCCTGAGCTACACTCGCATCAGGTCGGCAAATTTAGTTAAATATTCAATAATTCAAAGCTAATCACTTATAGTTTTTTTTATTTCATTTAGCTTCATTAAAGCCTCTATTGGGGTTAAAGAATCAATATCAATTCCTATTAACATCTCTTTAATCTTTTGCATGACAGGATCCTCAACATCAAAAAAGCTTAATTGTAACTTCTTACTTTCAATTATATTATTACCATTGCTTCTTGAGGCCTCAAGTTGTTGTAATAATTCTTGAGCATTTTTAACAACATTTTCAGGCATTCCTGCCATTCTTGCAACATGAATTCCAAAACTATGATTACTTCCTCCTGGTTTTAAAGTCCTCATAAAAAGAATCTCATTATTTTTTCTTTTAATAGAAACATTAAAATTTTTGATTCTTTCAAATTTATTAGTCATTTCATTAAGCTCATGATAATGAGTTGCAAATAAAGTTTTTGCTTTGGCAGGGTGATTATGTATGTATTCGGCAATAGACCATGCAATTGATACTCCATCATATGTACTTGTCCCTCTTCCAATTTCATCTAATAATACTAAACTATTTTCACTAAGATTATTTAAAATACTTGCTGTCTCATTCATCTCTACCATAAAAGTTGATTCACCCATTGATATATTATCAGAAGCCCCAACTCTAGTAAATATCTTATCTACAAGACCTATTTCAGCAGCCTCTACTGGAACGTAACTTCCTATTTGCGCCATTAAAACAATAAGTGCAGTTTGCCTTAAAAGGGCAGATTTTCCTGACATATTTGGACCAGTTATCATCATTAACTGCTGATCTGTTTGGTTAAGATTAATATCATTAGGAACATAACTTTTTAAAGACTCCAATTGCTGCTCAATTACAGGGTGCCTTCCTTTTGTAATTTTTAAATTAGTACTGTCATCAATTTTAGGTCTAGTATAATTATTACGCTCCGCAATCTTAGAGAAAGACAACAAACAGTCAAGATTAGAAATAACATATGCGTTTTTCTTTAAAGAAAGAATTTTTAAAGAAACAGCTTCAATTAACTTAATAAATATTTCTGACTCTATTAATGAGATTTTATCTTGAGCTGATAAAATTTTTTCTTCGTATTCTTTTAATTCAGCGGTAATATATCTTTCTGCATTTACTAATGTTTGCTTTCTAATCCAAGAATCCGGCACTTTATCTTTGTGTATATTTCTGACTTCTAAATAATATCCAAAAACATTATTGTATGAAATCTTTAAAGATGAAATTGATGTTTTTTCAATTTCCTTTTGCAGCATTTTATCAAGATATTTTTTACCAGACTTTTTAATTTCCCTCAACTCATCTAGATTAGAATCAACACCAACTTTTATTACGTCACCTTTATGTAAAAAAACCGGTGGATTATCTACCAATTCATTTTCAATTTTTTTAATTAATTCAGAACATATATCTAAATCTCCTGCAAGTTTCTTAAGAGAACTCAATTTAGAAGATTCACATGCTTTTTTTATAGGAATGATAGACTTTAAAGAATTTTTTAACTTTTCAATTTCTCTTGGATTAATTCTTCCAGTAGAGACTTTTGAAACTAATCTTTCTAGATCACCTATTTGGTTAAAATTATTTTTAGCTAAATCAAAAAAACTTGAGTTTGTTAAATAAAAATTTACAATATCAAATCTTTCGTTTATTTCTTTACTGTTTTTCAGAGGCAATGCTAGCCATCTTGACATCATTCTAGATCCCATTGCCGTTTCTGTATGATCTAATATGTCAATCAAAGTTATTGCATCATTATTTGAAGAAAAAAACAACTCTAAATTTCTAACGGTAAATTTGTCCATCCATAAGTATTTTTCTTCATCGATTCTTGAAATAGAAAGAATATTAGAGGTATGATCATGTTTGGTTTCTTTTAAATAATACAAAACAATTCCAGCACTAATAATTGCATCATTTAAATTATTTATTCCAAACCCTTTTAAGGTTTTTGTCTTGAATTGATTGATAAGTAATTCATAACTATAATCATAACTATATGGCCAATCTTCAATTGGATATGAAAAATGATTGGACCCAAAGTCTTCAAAATATCTTTTTTTGGTAGTCTTTTGATATAAAATTTCAGAGGGGGAAAATGATTGAACCAATTTATTTACATAATCTATGTTTCCTTGAGAAACAAAAAAATCACCGGTCGATATGTCAAGAAACGAAACACCAATATATTTTTCTCCATAATATATTGAGGCTAAAAAATTATTTTTTTTACTATTTATGGTTAAATGATTATATGAAACTCCTGGAGTAACTAACTCGGTAACTCCTCTTTTAACAATTTTTTTAGTTTTTTTGGGGTCTTCAAGCTGATCACAAATAGCAACTCTATGTCCAGCACGAACTAACTTTGGCAAGTAATTATCTAAAGCATGGTGTGGGAAGCCTGCTAGCTCTATCTTTGAAGAACCATTAGCTCTATTTGTTAAAATTATTTCTAATATCTTTGAAGCAACAACTGCATCTTGACCAAATGTTTCATAAAAATCTCCAACTCTAAACAACAACAAGGCATCAGGATATTTAACCTTAATTGCATTATATTGTTTCATTAACGGAGTTACTTTTACTTCCTTTTTCTGCTTATTATCCAAAAATATATTATTTAATTTAGCAACAAATATAATAGATGAGAAAGTTAAATAATAGCGAATTAAAAAGAATAACAGTTGATGAGTTTAAAAAAACTAAAAAACACCCAATTGTTGTAGTTTTAGATAATATAAGAAGTGCGCAGAATGTCGGATCAATTTTTAGAACTTGTGATGCTTTTTTAATCAAAAAAATTTATTTGTGTGGAATATGTCCAACTCCCCCAAGCAATGAAATTAGGAAATCTGCTCTTGGATCAACAAATTCTGTTGAATGGAGTTATGAAACAAAAACTCAATCTGTGATAGAAAAACTAATTCAGGATGGATACCATATAGTTGGCGTAGAACAAGTTGAAAATTCAACCAAAATCGAAGATTTTAAAAGCACGAAACCAACTGCTCTTATTTTCGGTCATGAAGTTGAGGGAATAAATCAAAAAATAATAGATCTCTGTAATGAAACTGTTGAGATACCTCAATATGGAACAAAACATTCTCTTAATATTTCTGTATGTGCGGGTATTATTATTTGGAAAACAATGTTATTACTAAAGTAAATTCTATTATTTATAAGAATAAAAACAGAAAATAATGAATAATTTCACAATTTAATTTTATTATTTTTGTTAACCTTAAAAAACCAAATATGAAAATTTCAAAACTTTTATTTACAGCTTTAATTATTTCTTTTCTAACTTCATGTGGCTTGTCAAACATGGCAAGTAAATTTGAAACAGTTAATATGACAGTAACTCCTCCAACACTTCAAGCACATGCAGGTAAAGTTGAAGTAAATATTGACGCAAGTTTTCCCGAAAAGTATTTTGCTAAAAGCTCTACTGTTGAATTAACACCAGTTTTAGTAAGTGAAAGTGGAGAAACAAAATTTAAATCTATTGTTATTCAAGGTGAGGAAGCATCTGGCGGAGAAGCAACTATTTTTTACGCAACTGGTGGAAGATTTTCATACAAAGATGATGTTTCTTATACTGATGATATGATGCAATCAAAATTAGAATTAAGAGCAGTTGGAAAATCTAAGGACAAAGAATTAGCATTTGATTCTAGAGCAATTGCAAATGGAGTATTAGCAACATCTACAAGAGTTCAAAATACTGAAGATTTATATTTTGCAAAAAGCAATTATGAGAAAGAAACAATTTTAGAAGAGTCAGCAATAATATATTTTCTAGTAAATCAAAGTAATATTAGAACAACTGAAAAAAGCGATGACGATATTAAAAGGCTTGAAGAATTTGCAAGTCTTGGAAATAAGACGCACTCCATTGAAGTAAAGTCATATGCTTCTCCAGAGGGATCTGTTAATCTTAACGATGATGTCTCAGATAAAAGAGCTGCAAGTACTTTAAAATATTTAAAAAGAATGTTAAAAAAAGCTAAACTTGACGGAGTTGACAATGAAGATCTTTACACTGAATTATCTGAAGGTGAAGACTGGGAGGGATTCAATAAATTAATGAGAAATTCTGATATAAAAGATAGAAGAAGGATTACTAAAATTGTAAATTCTGTTGAAGATCTTGAAAAAAGAGAACAGGCGATTAGAGATATGGCAGAAATATATGATGCAATAGAAAAAGATGTATTACCTCAGTTAAGAAAAGCAAAAATTACTATTAGATCATTTGAGCCGAAAAGAACAGAGGCGGAAATTTTAGAGCTTGCTCAAAATAATGCTAGTGAACTAGACATCAAAGAATTACTATACTCTGCTTCATTAACAAGTGATTTAGATTTAAAAGTATCTATCTTTAACAAAGCAAGCCAGCTACATAATAATTGGAAAGGATACAATAATATTGCGTGTTTAATGCTAGAGAACAATAAAATTAATGAGGCTAAGCAATATCTTTTAAAAGCTGAAAAACTTAACAGTTCAGCTTCAAACATTCAAAACAACAAAGCTGTGATTGCTGCTTGGGAGGGTGATTTACAGCTAGCAAAAAAACTATCTAATAAAGCTACAACGCCTAAAAATAAAGCGCTTTTAGATCTTAGAACAGCTGATTATAAAAAAGCAAGTAGATATTTTAAGAATAAAAAAACTCACAATGCAGCGTTAGCAAAAATGTTAAATGGACAAAACAGTACTTGTGATGAAAAAACTGCTGCTTGCAATTACTTGAACGCAATATCATATGCCAGATCAGGTAATGAGAACATGATGTTAAAATCATTAACTGATGCAATTGCAAAAAATGCTAACTATAAAAAAGAAGCAAAAATTGATTTGGAATTTGTTAACTTCAAAGCTTCTGATAGATTTTTAGAAATAACTAAGTAATTAAATAATTACTTTCTTAACTTCTCCAACAGAGTAGTTTTTATTTATTAAATTCTTGATTTTAACATAATCATTTTCATTATTAATAAAATCAATATTTGACACATCAATAATCAATACAGGTATCTTATCCTGCTTTTTTAAATAATCAAAATAATTTTCCTGAATTGATTTTAGATATGAGTCTTTAATATTTAATTCAAATTCTCGCCCTCTTTTGAGAATATTCTTTTGTAATCTTCCTACATCGGAATGTAAATAGACTAAAAGATTTGGAAGTGGTAATGATAAAAGCATAATTTCAAATAATTTATCAAATAATAGAAGCTCATCACTTTTTAAATTATTTTTTGCAAATATTTTTGATTTCATAAAAAAGTAATCGGCAATCTTATTAGCATGAAATAAATCTTCACTCCAATTATTTTTAAGCTGATGGTATCTTTCAGACATAAAAAAAAGCTCTAAGGAAAAAGCATACTTTTCTGGTTCTTTATAAAATTTTGGTAAAAAAGGATTGTCTGCAAATGACTCTAAAATAAGTTTAGAATTATATTCTTCTGATAACATCTCAGCCAAAGAAGTCTTTCCAACTCCAATATTACCTTCAATTGCAAGAAATTTATGTTGCATAAACATTAACTTTTTCCTCATCAATACATTCTTCCAATAATTGGCTTATAGTTTTGTTCAACTTAGGATGAATAAAAGCAGGAGCTATTTCACACATTGGTTGTAAAACAAATTTTCTCTTTGCAATAAACTCATGAGGGATACATAAATTTTCGGATTCAATTATTAAATCATCAATAAACAAAATATCTATATCTATTATTCTTTCACCCCACTTTTCTATTCTAATCCTACCCATATCTTTCTCAATTTGTAAAACTAAATCTAGAATAGTATATGGATCAAAATTTGATTTGACAAAAATAACTTGATTTAAAAAGTTTCTTTGATTCTCTACACCCCAAGGTGTACTCTCATAAACACTAGACTTTTCTAAAACATTTCCGATTCTTTCGGTAATAATTTTAATTGATTGATCAAGATTATCTAATCTATCTCCGATATTACTACCAAGTTGTAAATAAACTTCATTCATACATATAAAAAAATAATCCTTCCATCTTTAAAAATACTCAATTTATAAATTTATAGAATTATATTTGTATACTTTTTAAAAATATTATGCTAAAATTCATAAAAAATATATTCGCTACACTTATTGGAATATTACTATCATTTTTTGTAATAGTTCTTATAATAATTGGAATTGCTTCTTTATCAAACCAAAGTCAAAATTCTACAAAACAACTAGATGAAAAATACTTTCTGAAAATTGATTTATCCTCACCAGTTGTTGAAAGAACAAGTTCAAATCCTTTTTCAAATTTTGATCCAATGAATATTGAAACAAGTCAACAATTAGGATTAAAAAATATCTTAGATAATATTGAAAAAGCAAAGAATGACGACAATATTATTGGTATATATATTAATAGTCCTGTTGTTAGTGCGGGCATGTCAAAGACTGAGGAAATTAGAAATAAGTTATTAGAATTTAAGCAAACAAAAAAACCAATAGTTGCATACAATGAAGTGTATGGCATGAAAAGTTATTACTTGTCTTCAGTTGCAGATAAGTTATATATAAACCCAATGGGAGTTATTGATCATAAAGGAATGTCGGCAACATTAATGTTTTTTAAAGGCTTATTAGAAAAACTTAACATTGACCTTCAAATATTTAGATTAGGAAAATTCAAAAGTGCAATTGAGCCTTTTACACTTGATAAAATGAGTAGTTCAAACCGAGAGCAATTAAAACTTATGCTCAACTCAATTAATGACAATATTATTGACAGTATAGCGAGCCAAAGAAATATTTCTTCTACTAAAATTCATCAAGATGCAAACCAATTAAAATTAAGTTCTGCAAAAATATG
>CAZJXE010000053.1:0-6985 GCA_964549835.1 uncultured Weeksellaceae bacterium | reverse complement strand
TACCCTAGTAAAATTTATTGTTTTCTCTAGTAATTAAATTAAATATAATTTTTATGAATAAATGCATAAAATACTGTTAATCAGTTGATTATGCTTGTTTTTGAAATTTATATCTTACAAAATTTAAGATTTAAATTTGAAATATAATTTTAGAATTATTTAAATAGAATTTTGACTTATTAACAATTAATACAAATCTTATCTAGTAATTTTGTTTTATTTGAGTCAATTTACTATATTAGTCGGTAATTAATTATTAATAAAAACAAATATTATGGCTTTTACACACAACAATTCAAAAGGAACTACTTATCACTTAAACTGTAAAGATGTTACTTTAAAATCTACAGGAAGAGTACAAAGAATATACTTTTTCTCTAAAGATTCTAGAAGTACTGCATGTGATAAGCCTGATGGATATAATGTTAAAGAAAACTCAAGAACTGGATTACCTTTCTTGACTAAAAAATAATATCTAATTGATATTTAATAAAAAAAAAGCTCTAGAAATAGAGCTTTTTTTTATTTCTAATCTCTGAGTATTGCTAGATAATAAAGTAAGTAAGCAGCTGCTGCTAATGCAGCAACAACGTATGTACTTGCTGCCCATTTGAGTGCGTCTTCAGAATAATTAATTTCTTGTTCAGTGCTAATATTTGAGTTTTTAAGCCATATTAGAGCTCTTCTACTTGCATCAAACTCTACCGGAAGGGTAATGAGTGTAAATAATGTAACAACAGCTTGTAGTATAACAAAAACTAAAATAATAGTTGTAAAAGGGAACATTTTTAGAACTCCTGCTCCAATAAGACCAAGAATCATTATCATACTCATTAGTTTATTGCTAAAATTAACAGCAGGAACCATTTGAGACCTCATTTGAAGCCACTGATAAGATTTAGCATGTTGAACAGCATGTCCACATTCATGTGCAGCTACGGCAGCAGCTGATACATGTCTTCCATTATATACATCTGCGCTTAAATTTATTGTTTTATCTTGTGGATTATAGTGATCAGTTAATTTGCCAGCAACTGAAATAATTTTGACATCATTAATTTGATGGTCATCTAACATTTTTTGGGCAATTTCTTTTCCACTAAGTCCAGAATTAGTTGGAATTTTACTATATTTTTTAAATTTATTTTTCAATCTATTGCTGACGAATCCCCCGACAACCATAAACAATATCATTATAATCCAAATCATATCTTATTTTTTTTGCAAAATTACTAAAAATGTTATTTTAATGAACAACTAAATTATGTTAGTTTTGTTAAAAAAATTATATGAGTACTCCACTTATTTTAGTGACAAATGATGATGGAATTTATTCTCCAGGACTTCGCTATTTAATTAATATATTAAATAAGATAGGTAAGGTTGTTGTAGTAGCTCCTGACAGTCCACAATCGGCTCAGAGTCATGCCATAACAATTAATGAGCCAATAAGCTGTGATAAAATTAAAATTGATAACGGTAAACAACTTGAGTTTATTTGTAGCGGTACTCCTGTTGACTGTGTTAAATTAGCATTATCGGAAATATTAGATAAAAAACCGGATATATGTGTTTCAGGAATTAACCATGGATCAAATGCATCAATAAATGTTATTTATTCTGGAACAGTTTCTGCAGCTGTTGAAGCTTCAATTCATGAAATTCCATCAGTTGGTTTTTCAATTTTAGATTATTCTGAGAATACAGAGTTAAAGCATACAGAAAAATATATTATACACATTGTAAATAAATTACTTAATTCAGAGAAAAATGTTTGTTTAAATGTAAATATTCCAAAATTTTCAGATATTCCAATTAAAGGATTAAAAGTATGTCATCAAGCTAAAGGGAAATGGATAGAAGAATTTGACGAAAGATTTTCACCTATGGGTAAAAGATATTTTTGGTTAACAGGTAAATTTATAAAAGATGATGAATCAAAAGATGCTGATCAAAACATATTAAATGAAAACTATATATCTGTTGTTCCTGTTAATTTTGATTTGACTTCATATTCTCATGTAAATCATATTGATAAATTATTAAATGATTAATCAAAACATTATCGGATTTTTTGTTGGTGTTATTGCTCCTTTTGTTGCTTTTTCAGTTTTTGTATTATTTTATTTAGATCTTGATTTGTTTTTAACTATTAAAGAAGTTTCAAAAAGTGAAAAATTACCTCATATTATTAGTCTTAGTTTATTAATTAATTTATTGATATTCTTTATGAAAATTATGACTCGAAGAGAACAAGCAGCTAGAGGAGTTTTAGGAGCTACTATCTTTTATGCTTTTATCATTGTTTATCTTAAGTTCATTTAATGAAGATATATATTATTACTGGAGAAAAGTCAGGAGATCAACATGCTTCACAAATTGTTTATGAACTAAAAAAACAATTTAATGATATTGAAGTTAGAGCATGGGGAGGTAATGCTTTAAAATCTTATAATGTTAAACTTGACAAACATATTAAAGAAATAAATTTTATGGGTTTTTGGAATGTCATAAAAAATGCTTTTCAAATATTAAACAATTTAAAACAGTGTAAACAAAATATTTTAGACTTTTCACCAGATTTAATTTTATTAGTTGATTACCCAGGATTTAATTTAAATATTGCAGAGTTTGCAAGTAAAAATAATTTTAAAACATTTTATTATATATCGCCTAAAATTTGGGCATGGAATTCAAATAGGATCAAAAAAATTAAAAAATATATAGACAAAATGTTTATAATTTTTCCTTTTGAAAAAAAATATTATTTAGATAGAGGAGTAGATGTAGATTACTTTGGAAATCCTGTTTTAGAATATATTTCAAAAAATAAATTCAATAAAATTGAAAGTGAAAAACCCATAATCTCTCTTTTACCTGGAAGTAGAAAACAAGAAATTAAAAGAGTTTTACCTATAATGTTAGAAGTAACTAGATTATATCCAAATTATAATTTTATCATATCAGCAACAAGTACTTTAACTATTGATTATTATCAAAAATATATCAAAGGGTATAATGTGGATATTTTATTTGACAAGCAGTATGATTTACTTTATTCATCAAAGGCATCAATAATTACTTCTGGAACATCTACACTTGAGGCAGCATTGATGAACGTACCTCAAATTGTATGCTACAAAACATCATTTTTTTCTTATTTGATTGCAAAATATTTAGTCAAAATAAAATATATAAGCCTTGTTAATATTTTGCTTGAAAAAAATGTTGTTGCTGAGCTAATCCAAAAAAATCTTACATTTTTTAATATTAAAGAAAACTTAGATAAAATATTGGATGAAGAAATAAGAGAAAAAATGTTTAAAAATTATGATGAGTTACAGATAATTTTACAAAAAGAAAAAAGTGTTTCAGAGGAAATTGCTAGTGAGATTTTAAAATTTAACTATTCATAACCTTTTCTGTGATTTCTATAATTGTATTTTCAAGTTTAATTGCTTTTGCCAAAATCTTATTTCCTTTAATATTTATTTCAGATACAAATTTTTTGTCTGAGTAATCAAGGCAGTTAATTTGAACATTTAAAAAAGCACCTCTGATTGCTGTTCTAGCACACAAAGCTGCAACACATGAGTCAGTAATTGAATTTGGATTTCCAATTTCTGCCATTTTTTTAATTACATCCATTGATTCCAAAGCAACTTCCATTACTTTAAAAGGGGTTAAGATTGCATTTTTTGTTGCACTTTGAATAGCAGCATTTCTTTTTTTAATATCATTTTCATTATCTTTTGGTAACTTAAATGCTTCCATTATCAAATTGAATGCTTCAGTGTCCTCATCTACAAGTTCTAGTAGTTGATTTTGATACTTAAAACCTTTTTCAGCCCAATTAGAATATACCTCCCATTTATCATCCCAACCTCTTTTATTAGCTGACAAATTTGCAACCATTGTTGCTAAAGATGCGCCCATTGCCCCACAATATGCTGAAATTGAGCCTCCTCCAGGAGCAGGTGACTCGCTAGAAGTTTCAAAAGCAAAGTCTTTTAATGAAATATCAATTAATCTTTCTTCGCTATTTTTATCTATCATATACTCAATTACTCTTTCTTGAACATTAAAAGGAGCTAGTTCATCAAGACCAAGAGTTTTAACAGCTATTTTAATAATTTCTTTTTCACTTATTCCTAATGATCTTTTTTGTTTTTTTAAGAAAAATTTTCCGGCATCAATAAGAACTTTTTTTGGCACTAAGCCTACTAGCTCGGAACCAGTTACCCTCAATCCCCTTTTTATAGCTTGTTCACATGTTTTATCAAAAACTTCATGTAAGGGAGAAATATTTATATCTGTTAAGTTATATGATATTTGAGCAACACCATATTCTTTAATATACCACCCAATTCCTTTTACCGATTTAAATAATCCAGGAGTTCTTAAGGGATTCCCAGACTTATCATTAATTATTTTTCCAGTTATTTTATTGCCTTCTCTTTTTATTCTTCCTGCTTCTCTAATATCAAATGCTACTGCATTTGCTTTTCTTGTTGATGTAGTATTTAAATTTACATTATAAGCTACTAGAAAATCTCTTGCAGATATTGCTGTTGCTCCTGATTTTTTTATAGATTCATTAAATGTTGAAGGACCAAAATCAGGTTTCCATCTTTTATCTTGTAATTTTTTCTTAAGTCCCTCATATTCTCCAGATCTACAATTTGCAAGATTCTTTCTTTCATTTTTAAATGCAGCGTTTTCATAACAATATATAGGTATTTTTAGTTCTTCACCAACTTTCTTTGATAGTGTTCTAGCCCACTTGGATACTTCTTCCATTGTAATATTTGATATAGGAACTAATGGACATACATCTGTTGCTCCCATTCTTGGATGCTCACCTTTATGGGTACTCATGTCAATAAGTTGTTGAGCTTTTTGAATTAATAAAAATGCTGCTTCAACAACATTTTCAGGCTCACCAACAAATGTAATAACAGTTCTATTTGTTGCCTTTCCCGGATCAATGTTAAGTAAGCTTACGCCCTTTACAGTTTCAACAATGTTAGCAATTTCATTTATTTTTTTTGTGTCAGATCCTTCTGAAATATTGGGAACACATTCAATAAGTTGTTTCATGTTTTTTAATTTGATAAGCAAAGATAGTATTCTATTTATTATCAACTTAAATAATATACTTTTGTAATTATGAAAATAAATCAAAAAATTGATTTAGAAAACGGTAAAAAAATTCCTTTAATGGAATCCTTTCTTTCAATTCAAGGAGAGGGTTTTTTTTCAGGTAAAAGCTCTTATTTTTTACGAATCGGTGGGTGTGATGTAGGTTGTCATTGGTGTGATGTAAAAGAAAGTTGGGATCCAAGTATTCATCCTTTGACAAAAGTTGATGATATTATAGATAAAATAAAGCAATATTCAGTTAAAATTGTTGTTGTAACTGGTGGAGAACCATTAATGTATAATTTAGATTATTTGTGTCAATCTTTAAAGTTATTGGATATTAAGATTCATTTAGAAACATCCGGAGCATACAAGCTTAGTGGAAATTTTGATTGGATATGTTTGTCTCCTAAAAAAACACTTAAACCCTTGAAAAACATATATGATATTTCAGATGAATTAAAGATTATTGTTTCAAATAAAAATGATTTGAAATGGGCCCAAGATCAAAAAAAACTGGTTGGGGATGAATGTAAACTATATTTACAGCCTGAATGGAGTAAAAAAGAGATCGTTTTGCCACAAATTATAGATTTTGTTTCAAAAAATAGTGAATGGAGTATTTCTCTTCAATCGCATAAATATATGAATCTTCCATAATGAGATTTTTAATAATTTTTTTATTTTTCTTTGCTACAACTCAGACATTTTCTCAAAAAAGAGATTATAAGAAATATGATAAAGCAATTAAATTATTTCAAAAAAAGGATTTAGAAAAATCAAAAAATCTTCTATTTAAAATAATTGAAAAAAACACAGAATGGGATAAACCATTTATTCTATTATCAAATATTTATATTATTGAAAACGACCTATATGCTTCTGCAAAAACATTATTGAATATTTATGATATACAAAAATCTAGTGATTATTTAGGAATAGATAAAATTGCTAAAGATTTTTATAAAAATGGTTTTTACTCAGAAGCGCTCTATTATTTTAATATTGTATGTAAGCTAGATTCAAATTATTGTAAAGAAAAAACTTCTTTTTACATTAAAAATTGTGATTTTGCAATTTCTGAAATGAATGACGCTATTTCAGATCCTGTTTCATTTAATCCAATAAATATTGGTCCGTCAATCAACTCTTCAATGTCTGAAATAGGACCTGCTATTACTTCTGATAATAATAAGATTGTTTTTACAAGAAGGGTGGAGGTTAAAGATAAGAAACCACAAGAAGATTTTTATTTTTCAGAAAAAATAAATAATGAATGGCAAAAAGCTATTGCATATCCTTATCCTCTTAACACTAATAATAATGAAGGCGCTCTTTCATTTTCTAGTGATCAATCTTTAATTATTTACACTGCATGTAACAGAGAAGATGGATTTGGTAGTTGCGATTTATATTATGGCTTTAATAATTTAGATAATTTAGAGTTTTATAATCTTGGTAAATCTGTTAATTCTAAATATTGGGATTCTCAAGCATGTTTTTCATCTGATAGAAAATATTTGTATTTTGTTAGTAATAGACCTGGTGGATATGGAGGAACAGATATATGGATTTCGGAAATTACTAAAAATGGATTTTCTCCTGCTTACAATGCAGGCCCTTCAATAAATACCAATAAAGATGAAATGTCACCATTTATTCATGCTGATAATTTAAACTTATATTTTTCTTCTAATGGTCATGTTGGAATGGGAGATTATGATTTGTTTTTATCTAAAAGAGAAAGTATTAAATCAAATTGGAAAAATCCAAAAAATCTAGGTTATCCAATTAATGATCACAAAAGTCAAAACTCGCTAATTGTTTCTTCAGATGGAAAAAC
>CAZJXE010000052.1:0-7037 GCA_964549835.1 uncultured Weeksellaceae bacterium | reverse complement strand
TCTGCAATTCCTCATTATAATGATGGTAAAATGTTAAGAAGACCAAATGTTCCAATGAATCAACTTAAGTCTGGACATATTTTTCATTCACTTACTTATGGTTTGAATGCAATGGGTCCTCATTCATCTCTAATAACAGAGGAAGAAAGATGGAAGATAGTGCTTTATGTACACGAATTACAAAAATATAGCGCAGAATAAATTTAATTATAATGTATAAAATTTCAAAAAATACACGTTTATTATCTCTTGGATTAATTCTTATTGGAGTTATTTCAACATCTTATGCTTTTATTACCGATGCACATGCTGCCTGGACAAGTTTACTTTTTAATAACTATTTCTTTTTAGGGATTTCAATATTTGCTGTGTTTTTTGTTGCTTTACAGCATGTTGCTGAGGCAGGTTGGTCAACAGTTATTAAAAGAGTTCCGGAAGCGATAATGACATTTCTACCTTATACATGTGCTGTAATGATTTTTATTGTTGTGGCAGCTATACTACATTGGAATCATATTTATCATTGGATGGAAGAAGGTATAATGACTGAGGGAGCACCAAATTATGATAAAATTATTGCAGGAAAGGAAGCTTATTTAAGCCCTATTTTCTTCTTGGTTAGATCATTGATTTATGTTTCAGTTTGGATTTATTGTGCCAAAAGATTAAGAGATATTTCTTTGCAAGGTGATTTAGAGGGAGGTCTTGGAAAAAAATCTTATAACAAAGGGATAACTGTTTCTGCATGGTTTATTGTATTTTTTGCAATTAGCTCTTCAACTGCTTCTTGGGATTGGATTATGTCTATTGATACTCATTGGTTTAGTACATTATTTGGCTGGTATATTTTTTCAGAATGGTCAGCAATTGGATTTACTACAATTTTATTATTCTGCTTATTTCTTAAAAAACAAGGCTATTTACCAGACCTAAGCGAGAGTATAATTCATGATTTAGGCAAGTTTGTATTTGCATTTTCAGTTGTTTGGACATACATGTGGTTCTCTCAATTTATGTTAATTTGGTATGCTAATATTCCTGAAGAGGTAACCTATTTTATGGAAAGAATTGAGCTCCCTAATTACAATTTCTTATTCTGGTTTAGTGCTGCAATTAATTTTGTAATTCCTACAATAGTTTTAATGAGTAGAGATGCAAAAAGAAATACAAACTTTCTAATTTTTGCATCTATAACTATTTTAATAGGGCATTGGATTAATTCGTATTTGCTTTTTGCGCCAGGAACACTTCACGATCATGGCCATTTAGGATTTACAGAGTTAGGAATGGGGCTTGGATTTTTAGGATTATTTTTATTTATTGTCTTTAGAAGTCTTACAACGAGATCATTAGATATTAAGCACCATCCATTTCTTGAAGAAAGTAAACATCTTCACACCTAATATTTTATCTTAATTATCTTAACTTAATTTATTTTTCGTTTGTTATTTTTGTGTATCTATGAATGACGAACTAAATCCAGAGTCTTCAGATTTATCTGCTGAAGAGAAAGAATTTGAACAGGTTTTAAGGCCAAATGCATTTACAGATTTTAAAGGACAAGAAAAAATAGTTGATAATCTTGAGGTTTTTATTGAAGCTGCAAAACAACGTGAAGAAGCCTTAGATCATGTCCTTCTTCATGGGCCTCCTGGTCTTGGAAAAACTACATTATCTTATATAATTGCAAATGAATTAGGTGTTGATATTAAGACTACATCTGGACCAGTATTAGATAAGCCTGGAGATCTTGCCGGCTTGTTAACTAATTTAGAGGAACGAGATGTTTTGTTTATTGATGAAATTCATCGCTTGAATCCAATAGTAGAAGAGTATTTGTATTCTGCAATGGAGGATTATCAGATTGATATTATGATTGAAACAGGGCCAAATGCTCGTACTGTTCAAATAAAGCTTAATTCCTTTACATTAATTGGCGCTACAACAAGATCAGGTCTTTTAACTTCTCCACTTAGAGCACGTTTTGGTATTAATTCTCGCTTAGAATATTATGGAGCTGACTTATTATCTGACATTATTAATCGTTCATCATCAATTCTTGATGTAAGTATATCTTCAAGTGCAGCTTTAGAAATCGCGGGTAGATCAAGAGGTACTCCACGAATTGCAAATTCTCTTTTAAGACGAGTTAGAGATTTTGCACAAATCAAGGGAGATGGAAATATTGACTCTGAAATTACTAAATATGCTTTGGATGCATTAAATGTAGATGAAAATGGATTAGATGAAATGGATAATAGAATATTATCTGCTATTATAGATAAATTTAAAGGAGGTCCTGTGGGTCTTACTACAATAGCAACTGCAGTTGGAGAACAAGCAGGTACAATAGAAGAGGTTTATGAACCATTTCTTATTAAAGAAGGATATTTAATGAGAACACCTCGCGGTAGACAGGCAACAGATTTAGCCTTTAAACATTTAGGTAGAGTAAAACAATCAGACCAAGGAAATCTTTTTTAACTTAGAGAATCAAATACTTCTAAAATTATTTGTTTGTAATGGGCAAAAGCAGAAAGAGCCCATATTTTTAGTTTGGTTAATTCTTGTTTAGTCAACCATCTTTTAGACTTATAAAGTTCTTTTTTGAAAAGTTCAGGGTCGAAGCTAACTTTTTCAAGCACTGATTTACAAAATTTAAGCATTTTGAATGTTTTAGTTATAGTAATAACACTCAAATTTTATTTTTATTGTTAAAGAAGTGGTCTTTTTAAATTTGATATTTTAAAATAAAACAAAGCCCTGTGTTATACTTTCCTTTATTAAGCCTATAAGTTTGTCCTGAAGCATGCTTAGCAATAGGAAGTATTGAGTTACTTAGTCTAGTGTTTAAAGAAATTTTTTTACTAAGAGTGTATGAAACTCCACATAATGAGCCAAACTCAAAACGATCAAATTTGATTTGATTTTCCATTATTCCATAAATATCTTGGTAATACCCCTCTACTAGTGCCGAGATATGAAGTCCAATTTCTAAATTTAATTTTTCTGAGTTTTTAAAAATTAAAATTACTGGGGCTTCAATATAATCTAAATGTATTTCAGCTATTCCATTTTCTAATTTTGGATTTGCACTTCCTTTTTGAATAAAAATCATTTCAAGCTGAGCCTTTATTACAGGGTTAATTTCTCTGTTTACAAAGCCTCCTAAAATTAATCCTGCTTTATTAAAACCAGCAAGATTGTCTCCAGATACCTGATTTGTACTAATCCCAAAAGAAAGACCAGCATTAAATTCTTGAGAATAAACTTTACTTATAAAAGCTGATAAAATAAATAATACAAAAAATAGTTTTTTCATTATCTAAGACCTACTCCTAATCCTAAAGTAGTAACAGGATATTTGCTAAATGTATGATTAGCATTAATAGTAACAACTGCTAAATTAAAGCGTAACCCAACATTTGCTCTAAATTCATTATTATTTTCAAACTTCATTTCAATTGGTAGATCTATTTCTAACTCATTTAGATTAAAGTTTTCTGAATCATTAATATTTTCTCCAGCTGAAAAAGTAGTTGTTGAGAAATTATACCCAAAACTTGTATATCCAGTAAGCATTAGAAGTTTTCTTGATAGAATAATATTTAAATTAGTTGCTTGAACATCAATATTTACCTCTTGATCAAGTATTGATAATTCAGAGTTTAATTGAGTGTGCCCTGCTTGCAGTGATAAGCTGATTGGAATTGCATTGCCAATAATAGGAATCCATTGTAGTAGGTCATGTTTAAAACCAACTCCCCACATTCCAATTTCACCTTTTCCAAAAAAACCAAGATTATATTTATAATTAGGAATAAATCTTCCATTTAGTTCTGTTTTTTTTAAAATTCCTAAGCCAAAATTAAAATTAGGTAATATAAGCGTTGAAAAAGATGTTTTTTGATTAGGTAATTTAAATTCTTCTCCATCATATTGCACAATAGCGCCGTCTCCACTTCCAAGTATAGTCGGAGTTGATGTTTCAGATGATGAAAAGTTTGAAATAGAATTAGGATCAAAACTTTTTTTCTCATCAGAAACATTTAAAACACTTAAGGTGAAAGTAGCATCAAAACCTAAAACTTTGTGTGGCTTAGCAGAGTTGTACCAGCCATTATTTGTAATTGCACCTAAACCATTGCCTAAAGGATTTAAATATTCTTGAAGAAATGCTTGAGCATCATTGATATTTTCAATTTGAACTTGAGAGAATGATTTTGTAGTAAATAATGAAAGAATGACTATTAATAAAATCCTATTCATGATTTATTTAGACAGAAGTGATTTTTCTTCTACTTGAATAATTTCATAGTTTGAAATATCATATATATATGCTAAAACATATAAGTTATTAATATTCCAATTTCCTGCATTTCCAGTCCCAAGTGAAAGTGTATTTTGTGAGTGTGCAATATTGTCATTTTCAAGGTCGCTAATTACACATGAATATCCATTTGAAAAATTATCACCAATATTAATTTCTTCAACTCCTAAAATATCTCCCCATGTTGGAGTTAGAAATGATCTTAAAACATGTTTGTGAATATATGAAGGGTCATCAATATCTCCATCTTTTTGCCAATTCACAATATTATTTTCAGTGATGCAAACTACAAGTTTATAATTTCCACTTAGTGAAGAAACTGCTTCAGAATTAACTACGATATCAAACTGATCAGAAAGCATTAAAGGAGTTTGATTCACTTCTATACTTATTCCAAATTTAACATCCTTATCCAATTCATCAGCAACAATAGATGACCATTGTCCAAAATCTTTTCTATGGTCTCCACTACTATTATAATCTATTCTATTTATCATTCCTTTTGGAAGTCCATTAGCACTGATTTCAAAAAAACCATCTAATTCTTCACCCCAGCTTGTTCTAAAATCATAAGTAAACTTTTCATCTGGATTACCTGTTGGATCGATTGGATATGGTCTTGCAAAAGTTGATCCCGAATGTATAGCTAGTCCAATAATTCGAGATCCATATACTGCTTGGATAGCATCCAGTTCACTAGCAGCATCAGGACAGTTTTTACATAAATGACCAGTGAAATCTTCAATTAGAATATTTTTAACATAATTGTTATTGGAAGTATCTATTGGATTAATATTTCCGCTCATATATGGCCCTTCAATTACCTCACAAGAAGCAAAAACAAAAGCAAAAAATAAATATGGGATGATCTTTTTCATAATTAAAAACTTGAAGTTATACTTAAATTTAGCCCATTTGATGAAGGTACTAATTTACACACGCCTCCTACACAAAAAATACCTTCTCTTTTTTTACCATAGCCTATTTCAAATCTGGTGGATCCTTTTAAATATCCTATATTAAAATTTGTGTAATGTAATCTTTTACTTTCATTTTCATTACCATAATTATACATGTCTTGAAATGCAAAAAACCAATTAGGTGAAATTGTATATTCAACTAAGGCCATTGCCCAGTCTCCTTCTTCCTCTTTTGAAGCGCTTTCTAATTGTTTGGCAAATAATGCTTGAGTTTCAACTCTAAGAGTATGACCTTTTTTTATTTTATAACTCAAATCAATTACTGCTATTGTTGAATTAATAACTCCATATTCTCCAGGAGTTTTTCCTTCGAGAAAATCCTTATTATATGTTTGGTTAGCCAAAACAGCATTATATTTTACTAGTTTATTTACTTTTTTGTTAATTTCTAAATTAACATCAGAGAAATATAATTCTTGTGAAAAATCAAATAGTTTAGGAGTGAAGTCAATGTTATCATTTAGCATAGAATTCCCTCCTTCTAGGCCGTTAATTCTAGAAAAATTAAAATTAATTTTAGTTCCGTATTTACCACCAAGTAATGTTCCTTTTTTAATTTTATAGAAAACATCAAGTTGGACTCCTAATTCTCCCATTGCTTGAGTTGCACAAGGATATATTGCTAATAAAGTATATGCATGTGGTTTGCTAAGAGTAGGAATATAATTCATTATATATGCTTTTCCAGTTCTTTCTCTTTCTGAAAGTAATAACATATTATCAGTTCTATGTATTTCGGCAGTTGCACCAAAGCCTCTTTGGGAATAAGTAATGCTATTTGTAAAAGCATTTCCACTTGCATAATTAATTTCACTTTCTTGAAGAGAATTAATAGGATCATTTATTTTATATGCATACTCTCCAAAATAATTCCAACCACCACTTATAATATTTAATCTTCCAGAGTATGCAGCAACATTTTGAGGTATTTTAAAGATGGGGTTTGACCTATCCTCATATCTACTTATAAAACTTCCACCTAAAATATATTTGGTTTCACTTTCTAAATCTAAAGTTTCATTTATATCAATTTCTGCATCAATACCTCTGAAAATTCCTTCAGAATATGTGAAGTATGTTCTGCTTTTTCCAATGAAACTTTTTAATCTTATTCCATTACCAATTTTATATTTTAGTCTTATTCCATCCATCGCATTATCAATTCCAAGACCTTTTTCTTCGTAACTCCTAAAAACTAAACCACTTCCAAACTGTTCGTAAAAACTACCAGCTGTAATTTCTAATCCGTCAATAGTGTATGTTGCAAATCTGTAAGGAATTCCATTACCCCTAAATTCACTATCATAATCTAAAAGAGCATTTAAATAGCTTTCATAACGTAATCCAATAGTTAAATTATTATTGGTATAAATAAGGTTTAGAAAAGCATTATTTAAAACAACTTCATCAGCAGCCTCTGCATTTATAGCTTCATCTTCAACATAGCTTTGAAGGTTGAGAGAGAAATCCCCATTTATTTGACCGGAATTTTGTGAAAATATGAAAGAACACAAAAAAGAAAAAAGAAATAAAAGACAGGTTTTTCTCATTTTATTTAGAGACAAGATGTTCAATTTGTTCGTATAATTCTTCTTCGTCACCATCAATATAACCTTTGTGATGCCATACAATTTTTCCTTTACCATCAATTAAGAATGTATGAGGTACTGTTGATACTCCCATAGCTCTTTTTAAATCAGAATTAGAATCTAAATAAATTTCATAAT
>CAZJXE010000051.1:0-7171 GCA_964549835.1 uncultured Weeksellaceae bacterium | reverse complement strand
ACGAAATAGAAGATAATTAATGAAAAATTATCTTCTTGTATTTATTCTTTTTTTTAGTTCATGCTTTAACCTCACAAAACAAAAAGAATTACAAAGTCCTAAAATAATTATATCATTAGAAAAAACTGCATGCTTTGGAAGGTGTCCAGTATTCAAAATTATTATTTATAATAACGGTGAAGCTTTATATAATGGACAAAAGTTTGTAAAGAAAGTTGGAGAACATGATCTAAAAGTTAGCAAAAGAGAAATTGACAAAATATTATCTAAAGCTAAAAAAATTGGTTTTAATAATTTAAAAAATGAATATTCTGAAAGAATTACAGATCTTCCTACTACTTACATAATGATAAATAATAAGAAGATAAAAGATTATTATGGAGCTCCATCCAAATTAAAAGATTTAGAAAAAATGATTGAAAAAATTATTTTAGAAAAGTTAAAAATACCCTCATTTTAATTTATAAAATTCTATTTCAAATTAGAAAATCTAAATATTGCCAAATAACAACAATAGAATATATAAACTTTAGGATTGTTCCCCCTAGAAAACCTATTAATGAACCAAATGCAATTTTAAATGATTTTAACAAATCAAAATCTGATTCAATAATAGCACCAATATAAGCTCCTAAAAATGGACCAACAAGTACTCCAATTGGAGGAAATATAAACAGACCTAATACAATTCCGATAATTACTCCAATTGTTGATGTTCTTCCCCCACCAAAAAGTTTTACAGAATAAACTTGTAACCAATAATCTAAAAATGTTATTAATGCAGCTGAAAAACCAAATAATAAAAGATAATCCTTTTGCATTTCAAAAGGGGTGAATAAATGCAAAAGAAGCAAACCAACGAAAGATAGCGGAGGTCCAGGTATAACTGGCAATATGGAGCCTAAAACACCTAATATTAATAAAATAATTGAAAAAATAATTATTAAAATAGTCATAAAACAAAAATAATTAAATTAGAAATGTCTTATATTTAAATTACGTAATTTTGCAAAAAAAAATGAAATATTCTCCGCTTGATGCAATTAGTCCAATAGATGGAAGATACAATTCCAAAACTAAGGAATTACAAAAATATTTTTCTGAGTCATCATTGATAAAGTATCGTGTTCAAGTTGAAATAGAATATTTTATTGCACTATGCAACAGTTCAATCATTCAGCTAAATCACTTTCCTTCAGAAAAATTTAATTTGCTTAGAGAGATTTATAGTAATTTTTCATCAGAAGATGCAAAAAGGATTAAAGAAATAGAATCAACAACTAATCATGATGTAAAAGCTGTAGAATATTTTATTAAAGAAAAATTTAATGAATTATCTCTTTCAGAATTTAATGAATTTATTCATTTTGGACTTACATCTCAAGACATTAATAATACAGCAGTTCCATTTTCAATTAAAAAGTCTTTAGAAGAAGTTTTTTATCCAGAATTATTAGAACTTATAAAAACTTTAGAGAATAAAGCTGATGAATGGAATAACATACCGATGCTAGCACGAACTCATGGTCAGGCTGCTTCTCCTACTAGAATGGGAAAAGAAATTAGAGTTTTTGTTGAAAGAATTAACAATCAATTTAAATTATTAAATGAAATCCCTCATACTGCTAAATTTGGTGGAGCAACTGGAAACTTCAATGCTCACCATGTAGCATTTCCAGAAATCAACTGGTTTGATTTTGCAAATAATTTTTTAAAAGATTCACTAGATCTTAGCAGACAACAAACTACAACTCAAATAGAACATTATGATAATCTAGCTGCTATTATGAATAACATATCAAGAATAAATACAATTCTTATTGATTTTTCAAGAGATATATGGGCATATGTTTCGATAGATTATTTCAAACAAAAAATAAAAAAAGATGAAGTTGGCTCCTCTGCAATGCCACATAAAGTTAATCCAATTGATTTTGAAAATGCTGAAGGAAACTTAGGTTTTGCTAATGGTGTTTTTGATTTTATGGCAAAAAAACTTCCAATCTCCAGACTACAAAGAGACTTAACTGACAGTACTGTCCTAAGAAATATTGGTGTTCCAATTGCACATACACTAATTGCAATTAAATCATTAAAAAAAGGCATAAATAAGTTAGTTATAAATAAAGAAAAAATAAAAATTGACCTTGAAGATAACTGGGCTGTTATTGCTGAAGCTATTCAAACTATTTTAAGAAGAGAAGGGTACCCTAATCCATATGAAGCACTTAAAAAACTTACCAGACTTAATTCTAAAATAACTAAAGAAACAATTATTGAATTTATAGATAGCCTAGAAATTGACGAAAAAATAAAGTCTGAATTAAAAAATATAAGTCCAAGTAATTATACAGGTATTTAGAATTTTAGTTTATTCTTTTGCAAATACTCATCCCAGTTCCAAATAAAATGTTTAATTAAATTTTTCATTTCACTCATAAAAATTGGGTTAGGTTTATTTTTTCTTTTGAATAATTCTCCTTGAAAATCATTTATATTATACTTATCAAAAATAGCAAATGCCATTGCGTCAATTTCTGATCCAAATTCATTTAATAAATCTAAAAAATATCCTTCATATTGAAGAAAGTTTTCAATAGATTTAATTTTTTCACTATCAGTTAAGTCTTTATAAATTTCATCAACAACTAAGTTTCTTATTTTAGAAACTTCATCTTCCTCAAAATGAGAGCTGAGATTATTTAAATTTCCTAAATAAATTATTATTCTAAACCACTTAATATCGTTTTGATTTAGATTAGGATTGTTTTCTAAATTATTATTATTGTTGATAAAGTCTTTTATTTCAACAAAACCTCTCTCTATTACTTCATCAAGTGTTTGACAATAAATAGAGACTAAAGAGTTTAATTTAATTTTTTTCTTCTTTGAAAGTAGACCAAAAAATTTTATCATAAATCTAATTTAATCTAAACTCCGTACATGCAACATTTACAATATTATCTGCAATTGACAAACATGCCGTTGCTGCAGGAGAAGGAGCATTTAAAACATGTATATTTCTTTTACTCTTAACAATCTTAAAATCATCAATCACTTCACCGTCTCTGCCAAGCGCCATAGCCCTAACGCCACTTTTTCCTTTTTCAATATCTTCTAATGTTAAAGAAGGAACTAATCTCTGTAATTCTTTCAAAAATAATCTTTTTGAAAAAGATCTTTTATATTCATTTAAACCAAATTTCCAATGATTTATGAACAATTTTATAGTACCTATAAAAAATAAAGATTCAATAGTATCTTTTAAACTAAATGATATTTTTTTATATCCTTCTCTTTTAAATGTATATACTGCATTAGGGCCACATTCAATACTACCATCTGTCATTTTTGTTAAATGAACACCTAAAAAGGGAAATTCAGGATTAGGAACAGGATAAATTAAATTATTAACTTTATGTTTCGCAGCCGTTGTTAATTTATAATAATCCCCTCTAAATCCAACAATTTTCATTTTAATTTTAAGACTGTCCTTTTTGGCTAATCTATCAGAAAAAAGCCCTGAACAAAAAATATTATTATTTGAATAAATTTTTCCTTTAGTTGTAAGTAAATAAGAATCATTAAAATCAAGAACCTTACAAGAACAAAAAATCTTACTTTTTTTATTTATTAATGTAATTATTTCAGCAAACTTTTTAGTGGTCTGTTTATAATCAATTATACCTGACTCTGGAACATGTAAAGCAGCAACTCCTTCAGCGTGAGGCTCTATTTTTTTGAATTCATCTTTATTTAAAATTTTTAAATCAATTAAGCCATTTTTTTCACCATTAGTCTTTAATTTTTTTAATCTTTTTTCTTCAGCTTTATTTTTAGCTAAAACAATCTTTCCACAAATTTCATGACTTATATTATTTTCTTTGGCAAATTTCACTAATTGGATACGCCCATCTACACAATTTTTAGCTCTAAAGGACCCTGGCTTATAATACAATCCTGAATGAATAACTCCAGAATTTCTTCCTGTTTGATGAAACGCAAGAGTTGATTCTTTTTCTAAAACAGCTATTTTAAGATTAGGAAACTTTAATTGTAATTTATATGCAGTAGCTAAACCAACAATTCCACCTCCAACTATAGACACATCAAATTTTAGTTCTTCCATCCAAATATTTTATTTAAGGTAGATTTATTAAAAATTATCCAACCTAAGACAAAAAAAACAACAACACTTAATAGTGCCATCTGTTGACTATGTAACTTTGTAATTAATCCAAATAGTAAAGGACCTAAAAAAGAAGTAGCTTTTCCAGTTAAAGCATAAAAACCAAAAAACTCATTTTTTTTATTTTCAGGAATAATTTGTGACATATATGATCTACTACAGGATTGATTAGGTCCAATCATAGTTCCTAATAAAACTCCAGCAGTCCAGAAAAATTCCTTTGGATAATTTGTCCATGGAGCAATAAAAGCTAGCAATGTAGAAATTACAAGTATTATTAAAGATAAATTAATAACATTTCTTGTTCCTATTTTATCTTCATAAGAGCCAAAAATAAAAGAACCTAAAGCTGCAAATACATTTAATACAATACCAAGAATTAAAACTTCATTTAATGTAAAATCCAATGAGCCTACGGCATACACTCCACCTAAAGCAAAAATTGTAATTAAACCATCATTATAAAATAATCTAGCAATTAAAAAATTTACTACTTTTTTATAATTACTTATTTCTTTAAATGTTGAATATATAGAACTGAATGAAGAAGAGATATCTTTCTTTGTTACTTTATTTCTTTTTGAATCCTTCAAGAAAAAAAAAGTAGGTAAACTAAATATAATAAACCATATTGAAACAAAAATATTAATTTGTTTAACTTCATTTGGAATATTTACATCAAAGAAAGCAAATGAAATAAATAAAGCAGATAATCCCCCTAAAAAGCCTAACCCCCATGCAAAACCAGAAACTCTACCAATATTTTTATCTGTAGATAATTCCTTTAAATATGAATTACAAAAAACACACCCCATTTCAAATGCAACATTTGAAACTATAACAAGACCAATAGCTAATGATATATCACCTTTGTCAGGAAAATAAAGTAATGCTGTAAAGATTGAACATAATAATGTAAAAAAAACTAGAAATGATTTTCTATAACCTGTTTCATCTGCAAAGGCTCCAAATATTGGAGATAATACAGCTACAACAATTGCAGTTACTGAAATAGCATTTGCCCATAAAAATGTACCTTCTATTTCATTTGGAGCAATATAATTTACAAAAAAAGCACTGTAAATAAATGTAATTATTAAGGTTGTATAAGGTTGATTTGCAAAGTCATAAAAAGACCATGAAATTATTTGCTTATTAAGCTTTGCTTTAGATAAAAACATATTGGAAATTATTCTCAATATTACAAATATATTTTAAATAATAGATTTATCTTACATGATAAAAAATGTAACTTTGTAAAAAGTAATTTTTATGGAATTAGAAGGGATTATTAATGTTTCTGGCAAGTCTGGATTATTTAGAGTAATTTCTAAAACAAGTACAACAGTTATCATTGAATCACTAATTGATAAAAAACGTACTGTTATATACTCTAACAATCAAGCAAATCTTTTAGAAGAAATTGGTATTTACACTTACAATGATACAATTCCATTAAATGAAATTTTCACAACAATTGCTAAAAAAACAAAATGTGGTCCTTGTATAAATCACAAGTCTTCAAAAGAGGATCTAACAAACTATTTTAGAGAAATTTTACCAGAATATGATGAAGATAGGGTTTACATTTCTGACATTAAAAAAGTAATACAATGGTATAATATAATGCAATCAGTAGATTTAATCAAAATTCCAAAAAACAAAAAAGAAAATAAAAAAGAAGAAAAAGATGAAATATAGTGAATACCCTTATGAAAGAATAAATATTGAAAAATTCAAAAATGAAATTGAATTAATGATTAATAATTTTTCATCTGCAGAAAATGCTAGTCAACAAATCAATATTATTCAAGAATATCAAAAGATTCAAAAAAAATACCACAGCTATGGTAGTATTGCTCATCTAAATTTTGCGAGAAATACAAAAGATAAAAATGCTATTGAAGAAAATAAATTTTACGATGAAATAGGTCCTGAAGTTGCAGCAATTGATAACAAGTTTACAAAAGCCATTGACTCTTCTAAATTTAAGAAAGAGCTTTTAGCTGAGTTTGGAGAGCATTATTTTAATCTAATTTCAATGGAACTTAAATCCTTTGACTCAAAACTTGTGAAATTAATGAAGGAAGAAAATGAACTAAAGAATAAGTATAGCTCTCTTTTAGCTGGTGCTGAAATAGAATATAAAGGAGAAAAATTAAACCTTACTGGATTATCTCCATACATGCAAGACACAAACAGAAAAACTAGAAAGGAAGCATATATGTTGATGGATGGTTTCTTTAAAGAAAATGAAGAAGAGCTTGATTCAATTTTTGATAATTTAGTTAAAATTAGAAATGAAAAAGCAAAAGTTCTAAATTTTGATAATTTCATTCCTCTTGGGTACCTTAACATGAATAGATCAGATTATGGAGCTGCAGAAGTAAGTGAATATAGAAAACAAATTGTAAAACATATTGTCCCCCTTGTTAAAAAAATCAATCTTAAAAGAAAAGAAATATTAGGGTATGATGAAATGTTTGTGTATGACACATTATATTTTAAAGAAGGAAACCCAAAACCTAAAGGAGGAGTTGATTTTCAAGTTGCTCAAGCAAAAACAATGTATAGTGAATTATCAAAAGAAACTAATGATTTTTTCAATATGATGATTGATGAGGAGTTAATGGATTTAGATAACAGAGCTGGAAAATCTGGGGGTGGTTTTTGTACATCTTTTCCATCATTAGAGAGACCTTATATTTTTGCTAATTTTAATGGTACTGATCATGATGTAACTGTTCTTACTCATGAGGCAGGACACGCTTTTCAATGTTATGAGAGCAGAAAGCAACCTGTAAATAGATACTTATGGCCAACTTATGAAGCATGTGAAATCCATTCAATGAGTATGGAGTTTCTGACCTGGGATTGGATGCACCTATTTTTTAAAGAAGATACCGAAAAATTCCTATTTAAACATATAGCGGGTTCTCTTGCTTTTCTTCCTTATGGTGCACTTGTTGATCATTTTCAACA
>CAZJXE010000050.1:6221-7492 GCA_964549835.1 uncultured Weeksellaceae bacterium | reverse complement strand
TTAACAAATAAACCAGGTCATTTAACAAATGACTTCTTCTTAAATTTGTTAGATATGAGCACTGAGTGGAAAGCAATAAATGGCTCAAATCTTTTTGAAGGAAGAGATAGAGAAACTGATGATATAAAATGGACTGCTACAAGAGCTGATCTTATTTTTGGTTCGAACTCACAACTTAGAGCAATAGCTGAAACTTATGCATGCAAAGATTCGGAAGAAAAATTTATTAATGATTTTGTGAAAGTTTGGAAGAAAATTATGAATCTAGATAGATTTTAGTTAAGATTTGTGGTAAATTTGTAAAAAAAAATATGTCCGTTTTAGTTGGTAAAAAAGCCCCAAAATTTTCTGCAACTGCTGTTGTTAATGGAAGTTCAGTAGTAAGAAATTTCAGTATTGAGCAATTTATTGGAAAAAAATATGTCTTATTATTTTTTTACACAAAAGATTTTTCTGGAATTTGTCCCTCTGAACTTTACGACTTCCAAGAAAGACTTGAAAAATTTAAAGAAAAAAATGTCGAAGTGATAGGTTGCTCTGCTGACTCGGAAGAATCACATTTAGCTTGGCTCAATCTTGACAAAGATAAAGGTGGAGTTAAAGGTGTAACTTTTACTTTAGTTGCTGATACTACAAAAACAATAAATGCTAACTATGGAACTTTAGCTGGCGATTATGAACTGGATGAAAATGGGCAACTTGTTGCAACTGGACCTATGATTCCATACCGTGGATTATTTCTTATTGATAAAAATGGAGTGGTACAACATCAATTAATTAATCACTTTACTTTAGTTAGAAATGTTGATGAAGCATTAAGAATGGTAGATGCATTACAATATTTTGAAGATAAAGGAGAATTTTGTCCTGTAAAGAAATAATTTTCAAAAAAATCATAAAATGAATTTTAGAAGGTTTTTTCTAAAACTGTCTCTTAATATTTTTCCTCCTCTTTTTTTTAATAGGATATACTTAAAAGAAATATCATCTGACTTCAAAGAGATGAATGTAGTTTTAAAAAAATCTTTTACCAACATAAATTATTACAAAAGTATTTTTGGTGGAAGTATTTTCTCTGCATGTGACCCCTATTTCCCAATTATGTACTATCATATTTTTAAACCCAAAAAATTAATTGTTTGGGTAAAAAAAGCTGAAATAGAGTACTTAAGTCCTGCTCGATCAAACCTCAGATTAAATTTTAAAATTTCAAATAAAAATATTGATGAAATCAAATTAGAACTTGAAAAAAATGGAAAACATGAAATTGA
>CAZJXE010000050.1:0-6121 GCA_964549835.1 uncultured Weeksellaceae bacterium | reverse complement strand
AGTTTTGGTAACTGCAAACATATTGTTGAATCAATATTTACAATTTCATATCCTTTTTCTCTAATCATAGAAATTACCTTTGACAACAATATTTTACTATCTATATTTTTATAATCTTCAGAATTATCTGGGAAATGTGTTCCAATATCACCTAAGTTAGCAGCACCCAAAATAGCATCACAAATTACATGTATTAAAACATCTGCGTCAGAATGACCCAAGGCTCCTTTTTCAAAAGGAATTTTGATTCCTCCAAGCCAAAAATCTCTGTTATCAACTAGTTGATGAACATCATATCCAAAGCCGATTCTATAGTTCATTTATTCGACATTTTGCATTTGACCAAAATCAAATGTTAAGGTAAATCGCATTGTGTTTGCAAGTGGATTGTTTCCGTTGATAGCACGACTTGCATTAATTAAGTAAGAAAAATCTAAAGCAAAAACATTATATTTTACTCCAGAACCAAATGTGAAAAATTTCCTACCTCCTTTTGTATTATGCTCATTAAAATAACCGGCTCTAATAGCAAATTGATTATCATACCAATACTCTGTTCCAACTGAAAAATTAATCTCTCTCATTTCTTCATTGAAGCCTCCTGGAGCATCACCAAAAGATTGAAAAATACCACTTACTACTGACACATTTGGATCTTTTCCAAAATCAATTTGATCATTTATAGAATCATTATAGATTGGAGGAGTTGGAACAAGTAATTTATTTAAATCAAATGCAAAGCTTATCTTATTATAGTCATCTAAATCAGCATTTAATGCAGTTCCTAATCTTAGATTAATAGGGATAAAGTCTCTGGTTGATGTTTCTGTATACGATATTTTATTACCAATGTTAGATATGTTGGCTCCAAATGCTAGCTCCATATCTTTCTTAGCAATTCTAATATCTTTTACGTAGTATCCAGCAACATCAGCTGCAATCGATTGACCAGCATTTGTTGCAATTCCACCAGCTGATTGTCCTCCAGTTAGATTAGAATAAATATATCTTGCTGAAATAGCTAATGAAAATTGATCCGATAACTTTCTGGAATATGATGATCCAAGTGCAAATTCACTTGGCTTATACTGACCTAAATTATTACCAATTACATCAGTAAATGTAATATCTCCAAGAGTAAAATATCTTAACTCCATAGCAACAACCTCATTTTTATTTAATTTTTTATAACCTGAAATATATGAAAGGTTTATATCGGGAACAAGATTTCTAAGCCACGGAACATAAGAAACAGCAAAACCAACTTCTTGATCTATAAATGAATATTTTGCTGGATTCCAATGCAAAGAATTTGCATCCGGAGATGTAGCTACACCAACATCACCCATACCTCCTGCTCTAGAATCTGGGGAAATCAATAAAAAGGGTACAGCAGTTGTGATTGTATTTAAATTATTTCTACCTATTTCATCAATTCCAGAAACATCCTGAGAAATAGCATTAAAGGAAAATGCTAATGCTATAAATGTAGAAATAACCTTGTTCATTTTTGAAAATTTACTTTGCAAATGTAATTCTTTATATTTATTAGTAGCGATAACGAAAATATTATGGTGTTATTGCAATTCTTATCGATTTAGTCTCAAACATTCCATTTTCTAAATCTATATTTAATTTGGCAATATATAAGCCTGCACTTAAATTATCTCCATTTTTACTTTTACCGTCCCAATTAATTGGTCCAATTCTGTAACCATCATTATAAACTGATCTATTTATACTTCTAATATGCATTCCAGTAATTGAATAAATATCTATTGAAAGATCAATCATCTGGCCAGATTGATTGTTTTGGAAATAAAATTCTGTACTGCCAGCAAAAGGATTTGGATAATTAACAAAATCACTAATAATTATCGAAGCATCATCGGTAACTACAAAACTAATTACACTTTCAGAAGAGTTATTAAAAACATCCCAAATTTTAAAAGTAATTGTGTGCTCTCCTACACTTAAATCATTTAATGGAAACTCAACAACACCTTTTCTATAATTATCTAAATCAGAAGTATAAAACTCATTTAATATGTAAGGATTACTTGAGTTATAATCCAAAATAGCTGTAATATCATGACCTATACCATTACCAACTGTATTGACCCCACTTAAATCTACAATATCAGCAAGTAATATGGGATCCTTTCCTGTGATACCTCCATCTATAAAGTTTCTATTATTAATATAAAGAGAAATTTCTGGGCCATCATAGTCATAATCAATTTCTTCAGCTATTCCTCCGATAACAAAAGAATCATCAAACCCACTTGCATCATTACCTGAATCATCTTTTGCATAATAGCTTATTCTCCCATTTGCGTAGTTGTTTTCTATATCCTTAGGAACAACAAAAGAAAAAGAAAATTCTCCTGAATTTACACTCACGCCCCCTTTGTATATAATATTTGTTTGATCTCTGTAGGGCATAGGAGAACACGATTCTTGACCTAAAGTATATGATATTACTTCTTTATCAAAAACTGTAGGACTTAATTGGCCATTAAAATTTTCTAAAACAGCACCAAAATCATCAGTAATTTTACCAGATATAGTAACTGTTTCTAAAGCTTTTAGTGTGTCAGGAATGGAACTAGTTGATATATTATATTTAGGATAAGAAAGCGAAATTGCAGGGTCTCCTAGCAAAATAAAATTCCTTGTGTTTGAACCCGATCCACTTAAAACTTTAGTTTGTTTGTATAAGTCTCCCAATCTAGGGAATTCACCATTTTCCTTTTCAAACAAAACATCAACAAATTTAGTATTTAGAGTATAGTTTGGATTGGCATAAACAAGTCTTGTAGTGGTAAGCAGAGCAATGGCGCCTCCACTACTGTTTAAAAGTAAATACTCACCAGCAGATACTTTATCAGGATCATCAAAGCAAGAAAACTTACATGTTGCAGTCATAAATAATGGCAATTTGTTTTCATTTTCCCAATTATTTATTTGATCAACTTCCAAAATTCTTTCTTGAGTCCATCCAAGTGGACCTCCATGTCCAGTATAATTAACTAAAAAAGAACCGTTATTTACACTTCTATTAATTGCGTTTTGAGCATCAGGGCTTCTAGGTCCTCCTGGAGTTGATTCTTGAAGATAATTATCAAGATATATTTTATTTATATTTATATTTTGATAATTTGTATCAATATAGTTAGCAAGATTATTTGCTTGATTCATATGTAAATTACCGTCTTTAGCATCACCGTCATCTGCAACAAAAGTTACAGTATTTCTCCAATCACCCAAGGATTGATCACTGTAATACATTTGAACCTTATCAACCATATCATATGCTTCATTTATGTTTTTTACAGGAAGTCTTCCAATTCCAATATCAATTAAATCATTATTTAAATCTCCATCATCATCATCTAACAAAGCATAGTAATCATCAGTAACAAATGAAAGAGTTGGATTTAATGAATTTTCAGACTGAAAAGTTGGAATAAAATTAGTATTATTTTGCAAACGATTTTTGTTATCATATGATCCATCTCCAAATAATAAAGCATATTTAAAGTTTGAGTTGGATCTTTTATATAGCATTCTAAAAAAATCTCGAATGGCAGTAACATCCTGCATTCCAGAGGAAAATTCATTATAAATTTGTTCTGGGGTTACAACTACCGAATTTAAATCATCCACTTGTAAATGAATTTGAGCCAATTCATCAGCTGCTAACACAAAATTGGGGTGTGAAACAATAACATACTCAACATTGTTATCAATTGCCTTAAGATTTTGATTTTCTATTTCACCAATTAAACTAGGTTTTTTATAATTATTATTAAAGGCATAGTAACTTTTTAAGCTAGAAATAGAATCAATAAATGTCAATTCTGAGCCAGTTAAATTAGTTGGTAGTTTTTTAATATTAAGTTGATCAGTTATATCCCAGACTTGTGTTGCCAAATTTGAATTAGATATAATATATTTACCCAACTGATTATTTGTAATACTTTCAACATCTCTAAAACTTAAAATATCATTATGCATTCTTAATTCTCTTCTAGAGTTTAATTGAATATAGTTTAACCAACCAATTGCATTATTTTCAGAATAATTATATTCGACATTGACAGTTATCTGATCTGAATTTGAATTGAATTGACTAGTATTTTGTGCTGATCTAGCATATTGTGTAGCATAATCATAAACTATGTTAGAAATATTAATATTTGAAATAAAATTATTATTTGCGTTGACAGTAAAATAAGATGAATTTAGTGAACGAGCAGCAACTGATGTTTTAATAGTTACAGGAGATGAGTTAATTAAATTAGGAAAATTAAAATTGAAAGAATAAGAATCAATTATTCCAAATCTTTCACCAAACCATTCTCTACCAGATTGAATTAGATTTTCAGAATTCACTTCATGAACATGAAAATCATCAAAAGCAATTATTGTTTTATCAAAATTTGTAAATATTGGTTTTTGATTTATTCTTTTACCACCAGATGAGTTATCAATAGTAATGAAATAATAGTTTAAATCAGAAAACAAATGTTCTGAATAATTAAAAATATTAGATACACTATCGTATTTCCAATTATGCGGTGACTGACCATAAAACAAAATATAATCATCACTATTAAAAATCCCATTTCCATTCAAATCTACAACTTGAATAGCATTTTCCTGTAAATCATTATGTCTAAAATCAGAGTTTAATGCAGGTAACATTCCTCCTCCATTTCCAAATAATTTAATAGAATTTACACTAAGATTGGATGTTTCTATACCTAAACTTTGAAGATCGTTATTATCCAATTTATAAATCCCGTCTAGTGATACTGAAATTTTATACCAATTTCCTGAACTAAGAACAGAGTTTTGTTGTGCATTTAAGCATGTAAATGCAAATAGAAAAAAAGAAAGTGATAAGAATCTTCTCATTTAAAGTATTTAATAATGCTATGCTTTATTATCGTATATATTAGTTAAATATTGTAATTTCTATTTTTAATCTTACAATTTATTAATGCAAATTTACACAAAACCCTAGATAGAAAAACCAGTAAAAATCTATTTTTTTTAAAATAAAAAAAACTTTCAATAGATAAATTTATACTTATATCCTCACTGCTTTTGAACATTTCATATTTTGATTTATTTCATATTTTTCTTCTTTGCTAAGGGGAAAAACAAATAAAATGTTTATTTTTGTGTGGCTTTAATCATGAAAAGACGATAATATGTTCAATAAAATATCAAAATTAATACTACTTTTTGCTATTTGCATTTTCACTAGTATTGATTTGAAAGCACAAGATCCTGCATTCAGTCAGTTTTATGCAAATCCATTGTATTTGAACCCTGCATTTGCTGGTGCTGCCCCAAAAGGAGCTCCGAGAACAAATCTGAATTACAGAGATCAATGGCCTGGTATTGGAAGAACATTTATCACTACATCTGTATCTTATGACAAACATGTTGACAAAGTAGGTGGTGGTTTAGGTGTTTTAATCTTAAATGATAGAAGTGGAGATGGCAATATTCAACTTAATAGTGCTTCTCTTATATACTCTTATAATCTTGCAGTAAGTAAAACATTTGCTATAAAAGCGGGATTTGAAGCATCATTTAGGATGCTAAATTTAGATTGGTCAGAACTTACTTTTGGAGATATGATTGATCAGAAGTACGGTTTTATATACCCAACACAAGAAAATATAGATAACAACCCAAGTAGTGTTCAATATCCAGATTTTTCCACTGGATTTGTTGGATATACAGACAACCTTTATTTTGGTTTTGCTGCTCATCACTTAACACAACCTGAACAAGGATTTATTAGTGAAAGTCAATTGCCTTCAAAATTTACAATTCATGCTGGAGGTAATTTTCCTCTAAATAAATATTCTAATAACGTAACAACACTATCTCCTAATTTTCTTTATCAATCTCAACAAGACTTTCAGCAATTTAATTATGGACTTTATGTTTATAGAGGTCCTGTTGTAGGAGGATTGTGGGCAAGAAATAGTGTGGAGAATTTTGATGCTTTTATTTTAATGGTTGGGTTAGTACAGGATAATTTTAAATTTGGATATAGTTATGATATAACAGTAAGTAATCTTAAAAATAGTAATAC
>CAZJXE010000049.1:6323-7858 GCA_964549835.1 uncultured Weeksellaceae bacterium | reverse complement strand
TCTCATCTACAGAAATTGAAGACTTTGGTTTTGTTCAAACTAAAAGTGATTCAACAACATCACCAAGATTTAGTGTTACCCTTGGAGTAATGCCAGATTATATGTTTGATGGAGAAGGAATGAGAATTGATGGTGTTTCAAAAGAAAAAACTGCTGAAAAATATGGTATTCTTAAAGGAGATATAGTAATAAAAATTGGAGATCTAGAGGTCAAAGATATGATGGGATATATGACTGGTCTAAGTATGTATGAAAAAGGAGATTCAACAACAGTAAAAGTGCAAAGAGAAGATGCGCAATTAGATATACCAATTATCTTTCAATAAAAAACTTATTTAAAAATATTTTCAGATTCTAAGGTTTTTAGCAAAGCCTTAAGTTCGTCTGTATTTAGTTGCTGATCTTGATCAGTTAATGCAGACTTAGGATTAATGTGAGATTCTATCATTAAACCATCAAAATCATAGTCAAGAGCTAATTTAGATATCTTTCCAACAAGATCTTTTCTTCCAGCTATATGACTAGGGTCACAAATTAAAGGAAGATTTGGAATTATATTTTTCAATTTTTTGGGAATATCCCAATCAGGTAAATTTCTGTAATCTTTAGATATATTATTATAAAAACCTCTATGTATTGCGACAATATTTTTAATTCCAGAATTATAAAATCTTTCAATGGCACCAACCCAAAGATTTACATCAGGAATTAATGGATTTTTTATAAAAACAGGAATTTCAATTCCTTTTATTGCATCTGCAATTTCCTGAACAGCAAATGGATTTCCAGTGGTTCTAGCACCAATCCATATCATGTCTATATCATTTTCTAAAATTTTATTTAAATGGAATGGATTTGCTACCTCTGTTATAACTTTAAGGCCAGTCTCTAATTTGACATTTTTTAACCATTCTAAACCAGCTATACCAACACCTTCAAATCCGTTTGGTCTTGTTCTAGGCTTCCAAACCCCAGCTCTAAAAACATCAACATTAATCTTCTTCAATTCAATTGCTGTATTTAATAGCTGATCCTGAGACTCAGCACTACAAGGACCAGATATAATAAAAGGTTTGTTAGAAACAATATTAGATGATAAATTTTTGAGCTCTAAATTCATTTGATTACAAAATTAGTCTTCTTTTTTACTTTTATAGAATAGAGAAAAAGGAAATAATAGAAAAAGAAAAAAAAATTTATTTGTTAAAAGACCAATAAGTGTAATGATTAAACCAAAGAAAATATACCACCAATAATTTAGCTGCAACTTTAAATTTTTTAGAAATTAGTTATTTTAAAATATATTTTTTTTCAATAGTACCATCATCATATTTATAGATGACAAATCCTTTTGCATTTTCATTTACTTCTTGACCAAAAATGTTATATGTTCCTGTTTTTAATCTATTACTTTTAATTGAAGAAAAAATAGTTGAAGAAGAACTACTAACTATAATAGTTCCAACCATTCCATTAGCGGCATGTGATCCAACAGAACAATCATAATCATATGTTCCTGAAATTGTAAATACGTG
>CAZJXE010000049.1:0-6223 GCA_964549835.1 uncultured Weeksellaceae bacterium | reverse complement strand
ACTAAAGATATTGAATTCACACAATGACGAATATTTTTTTCAGTAAATTTTTCTCCTTCAAAAACATGTCCTAAATGACCACCGCATTTACTACAGCAAATTTCAACTCTTTTATAACCCAACACATAATCTGGATGTCTAGTTACTGCATTCTTAATTTCATCATCAAATGATGGCCATCCACAATTGGATTCAAATTTACTATTTGATTCATACAAGGGACTATCACATGCTTTACAATGATAAACACCTTTCTCAAAGTGCTTATTGTATTTTCCTGTATTTGGGTACTCTGTTCCCTTATTTACAATAACATTTCTTTCTTTTGAATTAAGTTTTTTAAAATAGTCAGGTTTTTCCTGAGAAATAATACTAATTGGAATAAAAAAGATTAATAAAGTAAAAACAAGATTTTTCATCTTGCAAAATTAAAGAATTTATGAAAGAAATTTAAGTGACTATAAACTGATTTTCTAAAATATTTCCAAGTATGCCTTCCTTCTTTAACCTCATAATAATGATCAATTTTTCTATCTACTAACTTTTTATGAAACTCATTATTAACATTAATAAAAAAATCATCTTTACCACAATCAATTATCAAGTTCAATTCAATTTTATATAATGAATCAGCATAATTTGTTACTGTATTATTTTCCCAATTTTGGGGATATTTATCTATATCTCCAAGACGTTCAGCAATATTCCAGTTTTTATAAAAAGGCCTTATGTCCAAACCGCCACTTATACTGCCTGCAGAACCAAAAATTTCTGAATTTCTAAATGCTAAATAAAGTGCACCATGACCGCCCATACTTAGTCCTGAAATAGCTCGATTTTGCCTATTTCTTCTAGTATTATAGTTGTTGTCTATATAATTTACTAACTCATGAGTAATATAGGTTTCGTATCTATATTTAGAATCTATTGGACTATCAAAATACCAACTATTATAACCTCCATCAGGACAAACAATTAGTATATTTTTAAAATCACTGAATTTTGCTAGACCAGGTGTTTTAGAAATCCATGATAAATAGTTTCCGGATGCGCCATGAAGAAGATAAACAACAGGAAGCTTATCAGTGGATAAATTATTTGTCGGAACAATTACAATGTTTTTAATCATTTTATTCATTGATTTACTGTAAACTTCTACAGTATCTATTTTATAACAAAAAAGATAATTTGAAAAAGAGAAAGCAATTAATAAAACAAATATTTTTTTAATCATATTTAAATTAAACCAAACCTAAACATCAAATAAACAATTGTCATGCCTAGAAAGAAAAAATACAAGAAAGTTTTTAAGTTTTTACTCATAATTTAATAGATTCTATAAAACTAAGAAATTAATTATATTTGAATAAATAAATATTTACCTATGAAAAAGTATCTTCTCTTTCTTTTATCTATTCCTATGTTTAGTTTCTCTCAAGTTAATTGTGATACTGTAATGGTTGATCCTGCAGGGACCGAATATACACATACTAGAACTAGAGGGTATTGGTTTAGAGCAAATTCTTCATTTACAATTTCAGCAGTAAAAGCCGGAGAGGGCAATTCATTAGGTGTAAATTCTACTAATCAATCTATTGAAATTATTCAATTTACTGCATTAAACTTATTTTCAGATACTATTCCACTAGGCTATAATGATATAAATGCAGGTCTAACTAATCCACACACTAGCTTATTTCATGCTCAAAATGTGCCGCTTGGATGGGTAACCTGTAATGTTAATATCGTTAAAGACAGATATTATGCTATTTTAGGAGCAAAGAATGCAGCTCTTGGAGTTAGTATTTTTAATAATGGAGGTACGGATATGTATAACTCAACACTTTCAAGTGGAAGTGGAATAACAAAACTACTGCTAAACGGTGATTCTACAGTTTTTTGGAGAGCTGCAATTCAGGAATCCCTTGCAGATGGTTCTGGAACACAAGGTCAATTTTTTCATGATGGCCCACATTCTCAAGGAAGAATTCATACTTTAATTTGTACTGGCTCTACAAATATTGAAGAAATTACAAGAGATAAAGAGTTAGTTAAAATTATTGACCAATTAGGAAGAGAAACAAAAATAAATAGCAACTCCCCTATGTTCTATATCTATAATGATGGAACTACTGAGAAAAAAATAATTATAGATTAAATTAAGATTCTTTTATTTTTAATATTTCCTTTTCCGCAGTTTTAAGAATATCTTCCATTTCTAAAGAATTAAACTTGATTGGCTGACCGAATTTAATGCTACAATTATATGGCAGTATTAATTTTTTTCCTTTTGGAAGTGTCTTATAAATATTTTCTAGATATACTGGAATAACATTTATGTTCGGATTTCTTTGAACTAGATAACCAAGGCCTCTTTTAAAATTACTCATCTTGCCTGGTATTCCTCTAGAACCTTCAGGATATAAAATTAATGATCTTTGTTTCTTTAACATTTTATCCATATCATCTATTGGATCTCTATCGGGATCTTCTCTATCTCTTCTAATTAATGTTGCATTAACTAAATATCTCATTAAAATTCTACTAAAAAGACTACCCCCAAAAAAATCTCTTGCTGCTATAGGATGAACTCTATGTATAAATCTTGATGGAATAGCACTCATTAATGCCATTGTGTCCATATGGCTATTATGATTTGCTATTAAAATAAATTGTTTAATATTTCTAAGAGATTTATTATTAAAATATTGTAATCCAATAAATATTCTCAAAAAATTTCTCCAAAAAACAGTGTAAATAATTATTAAAATTATTTTTTTCATGACATAATAATTATGAAATATACTATATGAAAAAATGGTGAGGCAGTAGTTGACAAACTATCAACTCTGTCTAGAATACCCCCATGTCCAGGTATTGCATTACTCATATCTTTAACTCCAAAATCTCTTTTAACTGCAGATAAGATTGCATCTCCCATAAAACCTAAAATAGCAATAGATGGACTTATTATTATTAGTTGTAATGAGCTTAAAGGAGTTAAAAAACCCATAAAGTATCCTATAACTGTAGTTGATAAAACTCCTCCAATAAAACCCTCCCAAGTTTTATTTGGACTCACATTTGGTAATATTTTAGTTTTTCCAAATATTTTTCCCCAAACAAATTGCATTATATCATTAGCTTCAGTTATGAAAATTAAAAATAAAAGAAGTGCCTTGCCAGAAACACCATTTGTATTCATTTCTGGAAAACTAATAAGCAATGCAAGATGACTAATTCCAAAAACTCCTAACATTAAGGATGTTGGCAAAATACACATTGACCTAATAATATCCTTTGTTTCACCAGTTAAAACAAGTAAAAAAGGAATTATAATGAACATAAAAACAGGAATGAAAATTAAAAATAATGTATAATACCCTTTAAAAGCTAAATAGTATTGAATAGGAATACATATATAGCAAAAAAATAAAACAGACCTATCCATCTCTCTAAGATTTAAGAGTGAGTATATTTCCCTTAAAGTGAAAAATGAAAGAAACCCTAAAGCAATATATGTAACAACTGGATTAATTAATGATGCAAATAGAAATATAAAGCACATTACCCACCAAGATCTTGTTCTGATCTGCATCTCATCAACTAATTTACTTGGTGAAATTTTATTCCATATCCAAAATAAAATTGTAGCAAAAACTAAAATCATCAAAATAATTGCTATTACCCATTGTATTTCAGCAATTAAATCAACAGAATTAAATATTTTATTCATTTTTCAAAGCTTTAGTTATACGAAAGTAAGAACTAATTAAAATTAAAAAGATGGCAATTATAAAAACATAGTCCAAGTATATTAAAATAGAATCTGTAAAAAATAAAACAATGCATATAATACCAACTAGAAAAGCTCTATCACTTTTTCCCATAGGGCCATCATATCTTCTTGAACCAGAAATTAATTTTGCTAGAACACCACAAAATTCATTAATAATTGATAAAAATATAAAGAGTATTACATATTCACTTTTTATAGCTTCAAAGTATAAAAAGGGGAAATATATAGCAATATCAGATATAACATCACCAATTTCATTCAATATTTCACCTAATTTAGATTGCAAATTAAATTGATTAGCCATCATCCCATCAAGGGCATTTAGCATCATTCTAATGAGTAAGCCTAATGCAACAATAATAAACCAAAAACTATTATCTATTGCTAAGAATAATATATAACCAATTAATAATGAGAAAAAAATTGTAAATACTGTTATGTGATTTGGAGAAACACCTATTCTTTTTAACAATAAAAGAAGAGGTTGAAGCAATTTTTGAAATTTAGGCTTTAATTTATAAATTGAAATCATAATTTATTTTTTTTAAATGGATCCCAGTTGTATTTTGTTCTTTTAGCTTTATTTGAAAAAACTCCATTCTCATAAAAAAACAAAATTTCTGATCCAATTATATCAAATCTCCTGTACATCATTTCATGATCAAGCCAAGTATGAAAGAAGTCATCATAATTTTTTTCAATTTGATTAACATTGTAAATATAAGGACCATATTCATAAGATTTTTTTTCAAATATTCTCATTACTCTTGTTGCTTGATTTTCAATAATCACTCCAATATCTAAGTTTGAGTCGTCTTTTAATGATTTTAACTCAATTTCACTAAAGTCAAAAACTATTTGCCCATATATTAATTTGGTTAAAAAAGGCATATTATCAACTCCAATTATTGCTGCTCTTTCTTGAATAGGACTTCTATCATAAATTATCTTTTTTATGTTTTGCTTACCATTAATTTCTATATATCTATTTAATATATGTCCACCAATAATATAACACATAAAATAAACCTCTTTATAATCACTGATTTCATAATCATCATAGAAAACTGTAAACTTATAAAGACTTTCATCCAATGATGAACGTTGTTTATAATCAGGAATAAAAACATCCATTCCTTTATCCTTGAAAAAATTAAGTTGAATTTTTCTGTTTTTTTTTGAATCTCCAACTCCATTTAAAATTACCAATGCTATTTTATCTGATTTCTGTAAACTTTTATCAATGTATATAAAATCCTTTGCATCAATATTTAATACAAAGAGAAAAAATAAAAAAAATGATAATATTTTTTTCATTACACAAATTTATAGCAATAGAAAACAATAATTATGCTTAGCATAATATTAAACCTTATCTGATTAAAAACTTTTTGACTTCTCCATTTTCATATATGTAGAAAAGAGGAATATTGTTAGATGGATGAACTTCTCTTCCTAACATATCAACAATTTTTAAAACTTTATTGTTTGAGCCTAAATTAATAAAGTTAGTAGAAGACTGATTACCAACAATCCTTACACTATCCATAATCACATCAATATATGGAACATCATTAAAATTAGTTTGAACATCTCCAATATCTTCAACAATATTAAATCCACTAATAGTAATACCAAAAACAGGATGTTTAGATGTAAAAGGGGGCTTATCAAAATCTAAATATGTATTATCTACTAGATTAATAAAAAATTGACATGTACCTGTATTAGGGCCAGAATTAGCCATAGAAATAGTTTTTTGAATATTACTTAAGGTACTATCAAATTCATCAACTATTGGTGGTGGTGGTGGAGAAACATCACCTCCCTGAATCATAAAGTTTTTAATAACTCTGTGAAATAATGCACCATCATAAAAATTAGTACTTACAAGATTAATAAAATTAGAAGTTGTTATCGGAACTAATGAATCATAAAGTTCAACTCTAAAATCACCATAATTAGTAAAAAAGTCAACTTGAGTTTGAGAATGACTATTAAAAGAAAGAAAAAAAAAGTAAAGAATTAGTAAATAACGCATATCAACAAATCTATAAAATTTATTTAAAAAAAAGAGGCCTTAATTACAAGGCCTCTTTTTAAAATTATAGACAAAAAACTATTGAAGAATTATTTTTTTATTAATTATTCCAATATTATCACTAATCTCTAAGAAGTATATTCCTTTTGAATAATCTCCTAGGCTAATCTGTTTTGTATATTCTCCAACAAATTGATCTAGTGATTCTTCAAAGATTACCTTTCCTACTATATTCAATACTTTAATTGATAAGCTCTGAATCTCTTCTGAAACAAAACTTACGTTAAAAATATCATTTGTAGGATTAGGATATACATCCAAATTATTTATTGTTGTTCCTCCATCACCTCTAATTGGAAGTGATCCTGGCTGAGTCCAGAAAA
>CAZJXE010000048.1:0-7865 GCA_964549835.1 uncultured Weeksellaceae bacterium | reverse complement strand
TTGAGGTAAGTAACTTAATTCTTGATCATACTATTGATTGTTCTGGTTTCCTTTTTAAGGAAAAAAAGTTTAAAAGAAAAGTTATTAAAGAAAAGATAGATAAATATAATATTCCCTTTGATAAAATTATCCATCTAAAAGAAGGAAAGGATATTCTATTGGACTCTGGTGAGACTTTATTAAATAAAAATTTTACAAAAGTCAGTAAAACTCCTAAATCATATGCATATTGTTCCGACACTAGATTTTCATCCACACTTTCTTCTAAAATTAAAAAAGTAGATGTTCTGTATCATGAAGCTACCTATTGTGAAAAGCATAAGGAAATAGCAGTAAGAACAGGTCACTCAACAACAAAGGAAGCTGCCGAAATTGCAAAAAAGGCAAAAGTTAATCGGCTAATAATTGGTCATTATTCAAAAAGGTATTCAGAATTAGATAAATTACTTATTGAGTGTAAAGAAAAATTTGACAATACTTTTTTAGCAAATGAAGGAGATTTTTTAGATTTTGACACTATTTAGAAATCAAAGAATAATTAGGTATATTTGCTTAATAAACTAAGATATGAAGAAGATATTTCTTGTTTTAATATGTTTTTTTATTAGTATATCAAATACTTACTCTCAAATTGATTCTTTATCGATTCAAGGAATTGATTGCTATAATGACACTGGTTTTATTAAAATTGATTTAGCTAACACTTCTTATATTCTTGAATCTGATGAGTGGGAATATCAACCATACGATGACACTTCTTGGTATCTTATAGATACTAGTTCTTTGTACTATATTAATCCTACAAACGATACAATTTTTACTACTCAGTGTGGAAAGCACAGAGTTACGGTATTTGATCAAACTACTTTTTCATTTAATGAATATATTTTCTTTATTCCATGCCCTGTAACAGTAGGACTTGGTCAGTTGGAAAAGATTAAATGTTTTGGAGATTCATCAGGAATTTTAATTGCTCCTACATATGGTGGTATTGTTTTTGACCCTGATTCAAGTACTTTTGATTCATTAGGTTTTTATTCTCCAAATGATACAACAGGTGATGAATATTATACTTATCAATGGTTTAGTTCAAGTAATCTATTGGGAGCTAACCTTACACCAATTGGAGATTCAACAAATACATTAGACAATGTATCAGCAGGTTTTTATAATGTTGTAGTAACCGATGCAATTGGATGTAGAGATACTTTAGATTATAGAAGAATTAATAATCCCTATCCGTTATTTATTGATAGTGTGAAAACAACAGATATAAGCTGCTATGGTGGTCAAGATGGTAGTATAATGATTGCAGTTAATGGAGGAAGAAAGTTTCATTCAACAAGGAATTATTTTTATTTTGTTCTTGATTCAAATAATGACACTATTTATAGAAGTGATAATTTGGTAATATCATCAAATTTTTCGCAGCTATCAGCTTTAAGTGACTCTTCTCTTGTTATTGATAGTATACTTTTTGATAATTTAACTTTTGGAACATATAATATTGTTGTAGAGGATAGTTTTGGTTGTTTAATTGATACATTGTTTACATTAACCGAACCTCAACCTTATGAAGTTTATGTTACTGAAGTTATTCCAATTCAATGTATATCTGATTCTGGTTTATTTGTTATTGATTCAATTAATGGGGGAAATGGAACAGAAAGTTATTATTGGATGGAATCAAACTCTACTTCAAATTGGTGTTTTGAATTATTACCTGGACAAGGATACGATATTGTAATTTATGATACAATCTACGGATGTTCTGATACAATCTTTATTGATACTATACAAGCCGATTTTGAAATTACTATTAATGAAACTATAAATGATGTTTTATGTAACGGTGATGCCTCTGGATCAATAATAATTGATACTACTTTTGGGGGTAATATTCCATATACTTATACTTGGGGAGGTTTTGGTCAGGGGCCTTCAATTGACAGTCTTTTTGCTGGAAATTACTTTTTGGAAATAGAAGATGATATAGGATGTAAACAAACATTTTATTTCGATGTTGATCAAAATGATGCAATTTATGTAAATAGTTCATTAACATCACCATCATGTAATGGTTTGAGTGATGGTGTTATTGAAGTTAATGTTAATGGAGGTCAATCTCCATACTCTTTAAATTGGTCAAACGGAACAGGTATAAGTGATTCATTATTTGGTTTGTCTACAGGAAGTTACACATTAAATGTTACTGATGATAATTTATGTGAGTATAGTACAATAATTACATTAAGTGAACCAGATTCTTTATTGTTATATTTTGATAATTATGACAATCCTTTAGATTGTTATGGAGGATTAACTCCAATTTCTGCAATTATTTCAGGTGGAACAGGTCCTTTTAATTTTTCATGGAGTAATGGATCTTCAACTTCTCAAACTGTAATTGGTGCTGGTTTATGGACTTGTGATATAATAGATAATAACGGATGTACTGTTTCAGAATCAATTACAATAACACAGCCAAATGAATTTTACATTTCTGATTCTTCATCTAATAATCCTTTATGCAGTGATGGAGGTTCTGCAAGTATACAAACCACTGGAGGAACTTTGCCAATAACATATTTGTGGAGCACAGGAGAAACTACTCAATCTATTAGTAATGTTTTAGTAAATACATGTTGGGTAATAGCTACTGATTCTTGTGGAAATACAGATTCTGTTGGTTTTGAACTTTTACCATATGATTTAGTAACCTCAGTTTCTTATAATGATACAAATCATATTTCTTCTGTTGAAGTTGACCCAATTTCCACAGGATCATCATTTTTACATGAATGGTTTGATATAAATGGAGTTTTAGTTGCTAGTAGTTCTAGTGTTATTAATTTGTGTCAAGGAACTTATGTTGTTAAAACAACAGATCAATCTAATGGATGTTTTGTTGAAGATACATTAGTTGTTGATTGGTATTTACTTGCTGACATTGTTGATCTAGAAAAAACTACTGTCTATCCTGATTCTCTTTTATGGGGTTTTGGTCCTTATTCATATTTATGGGGTCCAACTACTGGTTTTGCAACTCAACAAGCTAATATTTGTCCGGGAGATCATTGGCTAGAAGTTACTGATAGAGATGGTTGTACAATTGACACTTTCTTTACAATCGATGAAATTACTGTTGATTTAAGTCCAGCAAATGAATTAATTGAATGTGATCTTGAGAATTTAGATATAGAACTTTCTGTAACTCCTGAAGGAGGGACTGATCCATATACGTATTTATGGACTAATGGTGACACAGATAGTACAACGAATTTAGCTTTATCACCAGGTCCACTTTCAGTTACTATAATGGATAATAATGCATGTACATTAGATACAACTTTTAGAATAGCAGCTATGACACCTGAATGTGTCCCAAATGTATTTACTCCAAATAATGATGATGTTAATGATTTTTGGAATTTAGAACAAGCATATTTATATGGCGATACTGAAATAACAGTTTGGGGTAGGTTTGGAAGAAAGATATTTGAGTCTGTTGGTTATGAAGTTCCTTGGGATGGAAAGACTGAAAATGGAAATGATGTGCCAGATGGTGTTTATTATTATCATATAGAGCTAGGAAATGGGTATGATCCAATACAAGGAACGGTTACTATTTTAAGATAAGATCTACAATCTTATTTTTTTCACTTTTTAAAAACCAATTTATAGTTTTATCCTTTCCAAACCAGGTTATCTGTCTTTTTGCAAATCTTCTTGTATTTCTTTTAATTAGTTCAACTGTATCTTCTATTTGATTGTTATTATTTATATATTCAAAAAGTTCTTTATAACCAACTGTATTAAGAGCATTTAGGTCTCTGTATTTAAATAATTTTCTAGCCTCTTCAATTAGTCCATCTTCAATCATTTTATCTACTCTGTCATTTATTTTTTTGTATAATTTTTCTCTTTCAGTTTTTATACCAATTTTTATTATTTCAAAATCTCTCTTTTTTTTCTTTTTCTTGTGAAATGATGATATTTTTTTACCTGTTGCTAGAAAAACTTCTAAACATCTTTTAAGTCGTTGAGGATTGTTCTTATCTACTTTTTCATAAAATTCAGGATCTACTTCTTTTATTTTTTCCTTTAGCCATTTAATCCCTTTAGTATCAAAATCAATATTTACTTTTTCTCTTATTTCTTTTGGTGTATTTGGAATGGGGTCAACTCCATTACATACAGCATCTATATAAAGCCCTGAACCACCTACTAGTATTAATGTATCAAAAGAATTGAAGAGTTTTGAAATTAAATTAATAGCATCATTTTCAAATTGACCAATGTTATAATCTTCATTAATTGAAAGATTATGAATAAAATGATGTTTTATTAGCTTTAGTTCTTTTTGGGATGGTGGGGCAGACCCTATTTTAAGTTCTTTGTAAAATTGTCTTGAGTCACAAGAGATAATTTCGGTTTTTATTTTTTTAGCAATATCAATGCTTAATTCTGTTTTCCCACAAGCAGTAGGACCAAGAATTACAACTAATTTTTTAGTAGTATTCATCTTCTTCATCATGAAAGTTTTCAGAATTGTCTTGATCAAAAATTATTTCCGGTGCTTTTTTAGGAACTTCTCCAATCTTTAATATGCATTTTTTTTCTTTAAAATCAGACTCAATTTTAATTAAGTCAATCAAGAATCTCCACATTTTCATATAATCAAAAACATAAATTAATTTATCATTTTCTTCTATTAGAATACTTTCAAGTTTTGTGTTTTCCATGTTTGAACTATTCTCTTCAAATGAAATTAGTGGAAATTCGTTTACTAGCTCTAAATCGTCATTTACAGTATAAAATGATGCAAGTTCTTTTTTATCAAGTGCCAATGAATCAATTATAAAATAATGTAATTCACTCAAAATACAGTCTGAATTAATTTCTAATTCTCTAATTACATCTTCTTTTGATTCTAGGGTTACCCGAATTTTATACTTCATTTTTAGTTTTAATATTTAGTTCTTTTGCTTTTTTATTAAGAAAAGCTAGTGCAGCTTTTTTATTATTTTCTACCTCTCCCTCAAGAATTGCATCCTTAATTAATTTTTTAAGTTGACCGATTTCTTTGCCAGTTTTTATATCAAAAATTTCCATAATTTCATTTCCATTAACAGGGGGTTGAAAATTTCTAATTCTATCTTTTTCTTCAACTTCTTTTAATTTTTTTCTTACTAATTGAAAATTAGCTAAATATTTATTCACTTTGTTTGGATTCTTTGATGTTATATCAGCATCGCATAGAGTCATTAAATGATCTATATCATCTCCTGCATCAAATAGTAATCTTCTTATTGCTGAGTCAGTAACTATATCTTGAGCAAGTACAATTGGTCGAAGATGAAGAGCTACCATTTTTTTCACAAATTCCATTTTGGTGTTTAAAGGGAGTTTTAGTTTTTTAAAAATTCCTTTGACCATTTTACTACCAATAAATTCATGAGCGTGGAAGGTCCATCCTATTCCTTCTTCATATTTTTTTGTTTGTGGTTTAGCTATATCATGTAAAATTGCAGACCATCTTAACCATAAATTGTCAGAAGCTATTGATATATTATCAAGAACTTCAAGTGTATGAAAGAAATTATCTTTATGTGAGTGATTATTAATTTTTTCTACCCCATATAATTTACATAATTCAATAAAAAATTGATGTAACAGTTTTGTTTCAAATAGTAGCTTAAATCCAATAGATGGCTTTTTACATAAAATTATTTTATTAAGCTCATCTGTGATTCTTTCTTGAGAAATTATTTCTAGCCTTTCAGCATTATTTTTAATTGCCTCTAAAGTTATGTTTTCTATTGAAAAATTCAGTTGATTTGCAAATCTAACTGCTCTCATCATTCTTAAGGGATCATCACTAAAAGTTGAGTTTGGGTCAAGTGGTGTTTTAATTACTTTATTTTCTAAATCATTTTTACCATTAAATGGATCTAAGAAATCACCAAATTGCTTAGCATTTAATTGAATAGCCATTGCATTTATCGTAAAGTCTCTTCTGTTTTGATCATCTTCAAGTGAGCCATCTTCTACAATAGGTTTTCTAGAATCTCTTCTGTAAGATTCTTTTCTTGCTCCTACAAATTCATAGTTCTCACCATTATAGCTTATCATAGCCGTGCCAAAGTTTTTAAAGACTTTTAATGTTGCATCTTCTCCTAATTCATCACAAATATTTTGCGCTAATACTATACCACTTCCAACACAAACAAAATCAATATCTTCAATTTTTCTTTTTCTTTTTAGCAATAAGTCTCTTACCCAACCCCCTACCACATAAGTAGGATAGTTTAATCTGTTAGCAACATTGCAGATTGTTTTAAAAATTGGTTTATTTAATGCTTTTTTATAGTTCACTATCTTATTTTTTCAATTTTTCCATCATCATAAATCTTTATAATTGAAGAAGGAGTTTCCATAATTTCTTCTTGACGTAAATTTACTATATAGTCAACATTTTTTTTCAAATCTTCATTTATTTCAGCAAATGATTTTGGGTTTTTCTCTCCGCTAATATTCGCTGATGTAGAGATAATAGGTTTGCCAAGCTTATTAATAATTTTTTTACAAAATATATCATTAGCTAATCTAATAGCTGCACTGCCGTCTTTAGCTATGGCGTGTTTTGAAATATTTTTCACATTATCAAAAATAACAGTAGTGGGCTCAGAAGTGTTCATATAATCATAAGCATTTGGAGATAACTGATCAAGTAATTTATATATGTTGGCATATTCTGAAATTAAAATAATTAATGCCTTACTTTTTGATCTTTTTTTTAATTCGTAAATTTTTTTAACAGCTTCTTCATTTGTTGCATCACAACCAATACCCCAGATTGTATCAGTTGGATATAAGATTATGCCTCCATTAGTTAATACTTTAACACAATTTTTAATTTCTTCTTTCATTACAATGAATTATATAAACGTATTAAATTATTAGCAATTTTTTTATCTGTAAAGTTTTGGGCAAAATTATACCCTTTTTCAATCATGTTTTTTTTAAAGTTTTCATCATTGCCAATTCTATTTATAGCTTTAGTTATTTCTTCACTTGAAAGAGGATCTATATAAATTGAGTCTTCTCCACCCGCTTCCTCAAAACAACTATCTTTGGATGTGATAACAGGAATTTTACTAAATAATGCTTCTAAAATTGGAATGCCAAAACCCTCAAAAATTGATGGGTATATCAACATCTCAGCATCTTGATAAATGCAGGCCATTTCAAATAAATTTAGTCCTGACAATATTTTTGTTCTTTTTTCAAGTTTATTTTTTTTAATAAAGTTCAGACATTCTTTTTTATAAGATTTTCCATCACCAATTATTATTAAATTTTTATTTGGAAGGTCCTTTAATGATTTTAGTAATGTTAAGAGATTTTTTCTTTTTTCGATCGATCCAACATATAGGAGATAATTTTCAAATAGTTTAAATTTATTTTTAACATTTGCTATTTCACTTGCATTCTTTTTAGATTTAAATACTTCATTGCATCCTTGATATACAACTTCTATCTTTTTTTCATTAATATTAAAAAAATCAATTATATCTTTTTTTGTTTGTTTACTAATAGCAATAATTTTATCTGCCCTATCGCAAGCCGATCTGAATTTTTTATCAAAGATTTTTCTATCAACTTTTGTGAAAAGTTCTGGATATCTCAAATAAATTAAATCATGAATTGTAACTACTGTTTTTACATTTGTCTTTTCAATACCAATTGGCAATTCATGACTAAGCCCATGGTAAATATCTATTTTGTTAATTTTAATTTCATTAACAATATTTTTTGATCTCCAAAATGAAGAAAAAAGCATATTAAAAAGATTATTTGGG